>NZ_JAYGHD010000084.1:0-17448 GCF_034932245.1 Nostoc sp. UHCC 0251 | reverse complement strand
ATTTTCAACCGACTCTGCATTTATATTATGCAGCTTAAATGCCGATTAGCTTAACAGGCGAGACGCAGGTTGTACCTGTAAAAGCCGAAATAAATAACCTTGGTGGTGTACTCAAACCAGGAATGTTTGCAGACTTGGAAGTTTTGACAAACCAAACCTCCTCAGCTATCTTGGCAATTCCCAGTGCGGCTGTGGTAGAAGCTAATAATAAAAAAGTTGTCTACATCCAAAATGGCAATGCTTATCAACCAGTTGAAGTTAGCTTAGGTCAAACCTCTGGGGACATGGTTGAGGTCAAAACAGGTTTATTTGAGGGAGATATGATTGTCACCCAACGCGCACCGCAACTTTACGCCCAATCTCTGCGAGGCGGGGGGAAAGCAGGGGAGCAGGGGAGCAGGGGAGCAGAGGAGCAGGGGGCAGGGGAGAAAGAAGTAACTGCTAATTCTTCACTTCCTTGGTGGGTTGGGCTTGGGGGAGGAACAGCACTAGGCATTGTAGGCTTTATCGGCGGTACTTACTGGGCTAACCGCCGCACTCAATCCCGCCTAAAACCAGAAACACCGATAATCAATCACAACTCCCAATCCTCAGCCCCCCCTCAATAAACCTCCGCGTACCTCTGCGTTTCCCTTTGCGTCCCTTTGCGTTTAAAATATGCTCAATGCCATCCTCAAGTGGTCAATCATCCAACGCTGGATAGTCGTACTACTCGCAATAGTAGTCACAATTTGGGGTACATATAACCTCACCCAAATGCCCCTAGATGTATTCCCTGACTTCGCCCCGCCCCAAGTTGAAATTCAAACCGAAGCCCCAGGACTAGCACCAGAAGAAGTTGAAACACTAATTACCTTACCAATTGAAAGCGCGGTGAATGGTACACCAGGGGTAGAAACAGTACGTTCTTCCTCTGCTGTCAGTATTTCCGTTGTCAAAGTCATCTTTAAATGGGGGACTGATGTTTATCAAGCCCGTCAACTAGTAACAGAACGATTACAGCAGGTATTACAAAAATTACCAGAGGGCGTAGAAAATCCCCAAATTTCGCCCATCTCTTCCCCCATTGGCACAGTTCTACAGTACGCCTTCACTGCTGAAACAACACCATTGATGGAAGTACGGCGCTTAATTGACCGGGATGTTACTAATAGATTGCTAGCTGTACCCGGGATTTCTCAAGTAATTGTTTATAGTGGTGATGTTCGTCAGTATCAGATATTGGTGAATCCAGCGAAATTAAAAGCCTTCAATGTCACCTTAGATGAAGTCACATCTGCGGCTAGAGGAGCTAACGTCAATGCTGCGGGTGGATTTTTGGTCAATCCAGACCAAGAGTTAATTATTCGTGGCTTAGGGCGCATCGAGTCAATTGAGCAATTGGGTAAATCTGCAATAACTGCACGGAATGGAACCCCTATACTGTTGCAAGATGTGGCAGATGTCAGGATTGGAGCCGGCTTAAAACGTGGCGATGGCAGTTTGAATGGTCAACCAGCAATTGTAGTGATGGTCAACAAGCAGCCACAAAATGATACTCCCACAGTTACGAGAGCAGTTGAAAAGGCGATCGCAGAAATTAAAGCTGGCTTACCCAAAGATGTCAAAGTCACAGAAACTTTCCGCCAAGAAAACTTTATCGAGGCTGCGATTGAAAACGTTACCAGTTCTCTGCGCGATGGCATTATCATCGTTTCCATCATCTTGTTGATGTTTTTGATGAACTGGCGCACCGCGATTATTACTCTCAGCGCCATTCCCTTATCAGTCCTGATTGGCATGATGATTCTGGGCTTATTTGGCCAAGGTATCAACACGATGACACTGGGAGGATTGGCTGTTGCTATTGGTTCAGTCGTGGATGACTCAATTGTAGATATGGAAAACTGTTACCGGGGTCTACGCAAGAACCAAGTAGCAAGCAATCCGGTACATCCCTTTAAAGTTGTTTATGATACTTCTGTAGAAGTTAGAGTCAGTGTTATTTTCTCAACGATAATTATTGGCGTTGTCTTTGCCCCAATTTTCACTCTTACAGGTGTGGAAGGTCGGATATTTGCGCCAATGGGTGTTGCTTATCTAGTATCAATTTTTGCTTCTACCTTAGTGGCAATGACTTTATCTCCGGCACTTTGTGCGATTTTGCTAGCAAATCGACAATTACCAGCCGATGATACTTGGATAAGTGCTTTATCACAACGAATTTATCGACCTCTGGTAAATTTTTCTATCCGTTTCCCGACAATTATTTTGGTAGTGGCGGGTGCATCCTTAGTAGCTTCTTTGGTAATTTTACCGAGTTTGGGAAGGGTATTTTTGCCAGAGTTTCAAGAACCATCCTTAGTGAACACAGTTTTGCTTTATCCAGGGAGTTCGCTGGAGGCGACAAACCAAGTCGGATTTGCGTTGGAAGATGCGCTTAAAGATGACAAGCGATTTAAGACGGTGCAATTACGAGCCGGACGCGCGGCTGGTGATGCGGATGCTGGGGGAGTGAATTTGGGACATTTAGATGTGGAATTGAGTGCAGAAGGATTAAAAGATCGGCAAGGGAGTATTGAAAAGTTGCGGCAGGAGTTTGGTAAGATACCTGGAGTCGCTTCTAATATTGGCGGATTTATCTCACACCGCATGGATGAGGTATTATCAGGGGTAAGAAGTGCGATCGCAGTTAAAATATTTGGCCCTGATTTAGCAGAGTTGCGCCACATTGGCTCTGAAGTTCAATCTGCAATGACAGGTATTTCAGGAATTGTGGACTTACAACTCGAACCCCAAGTCCCCATTAGACAGGTGCAAATTCAATTTAACCGGGAAGCCGCAGCGCGTTATGGCTTAACTGTAGGTCAACTCACTGAAATGCTAGAAACTGCACTCAATGGGCGAGTTGTCTCTCAGGTACTCGAAGGGCAACAATTATTTGACCTTGTAGTTTGGTTGCAACCAGAATCACGCAATAACTTAGATGTAATCCGCAACTTACTAGTAGATACCCCCACAGGGCAAAAAATTCCTTTAGCGCAACTCGCCAGCATTGATTATGGAACTGGCTCCAATACAATTAACCGGGAAAATGTCTCACGCTTGATTGTTGTTTCTGCTAATGTTTCAGGTCGAGATTTAGGCTCGGCGGTAGAAGAAATTCAAACTAAAGTTAGTCAAGCAATCCAATTACCCACAGGCTACTTTATCCAATACGGCGGTCAGTTTGAATCAGAGCAACGAGCTACTCAAAACTTGGTGGTGTTTGGAGGACTGGCAATTGTCGTCATTGCAGTCTTAATGTATTTCGCAGTTAAATCTGTTGCTGCCATGTTGATGATTATGATTAACCTACCTCTGGCGTTGGTAGGAGGTATATTTTCCATTGCTTTGGGAGGTGGGATTATCTCTGTCGCTTCCTTAGTAGGATTTATTACCCTATTTGGCGTAGCTACCCGCAACGGATTGCTGCTAGTAGACAACTACAACAACAAATTGGCACAGGGAATGCCTTTAAAAAAAGTTATTGTTGAAGGTTCAATGGAGCGCTTAGTTGCCATTTTAATGACGGCTTTAACTTCAGCTTTAGGAATGATCCCTTTAGTAATTGGCACAGGTGCAGGGAAAGAAATATTGCAACCACTTGCCATAGTAGTGTTAGGAGGCTTATTTACTTCTACAGCTTTAACATTATTAGTATTACCCGCATTGTATGCCCAGTTTGGGAAATTATTGATGCCTAAACAAACTCTATCAGATGGAGAGAATAGCAGCACTATTGGAGCAGCATTTGACTGGTAGCCAATTCTAAAAATTAAAAATCTTGTCTCAATTATCAATAATTTTCAGGAGTAAACTGATGAAATCAATCAAATCTAGTTTGATTATTATTGCAAGTGCAGGACTACTTTTATTGGGAGCTTGTAGTAACAATAATCAAGCAGCTGTTACTAGCCCAAATACTCAGCCTTCAGCTTCACCCATTCCTAAAACAGAGGGGCAACATGGCAAATCTCATGGAGGACAAACTGTAGAGACAGGAGCTTACCATTTAGAATTTGTCCCAGTTAAAGAGACTAATGGCACTCATCTAGATTTCTATTTGCAAAGAGGAGACAATCACGAGGCAATACCTAATGCCAAAGTTACGGCTCAAATTCAGTTACCTGATGGAACACAAAAGACAGTTCCTTTTACTTATGATGTAAAAGGTAAACATTACGCAGGTTTATTAAAAGAAAAAATTAATGGTCAGTATCAGGTGAAAGTTAATGCAGATATTCAAGGTAAAAAAGTAGACGGACGTTTTAATTTTAATCGCTAACTCGTAGGGTGCGTTATGCCGTAGGCTAACGCACCGTCAACAATTCAAGGTGCGTTGCACTGCGAGACAACACACCCTACATTGAAATTTATTAACATAGGTTAAAATATTAGCGCCGACTGAATTACAAATTACAAATTACGAATTACGAATTAGTATGACAAGTGAAATTTATGCGAGTGCTATTAGTAGAGGATGAAGAAGATTTAGGTGGCGCTATTAAGCGAACTCTTACCCAACACAAGTATTTAGTCGATTGGGTACTGGATGGTACAGATGCATGGGCATATTTAGAAAATAGCTGGACACAATATACACTAGCTATTTTCGATTGGATGTTACCAGGAATATCAGGATTAGAATTGTGCAAACAACTACGCTCCCACAAAAATCCTCTGCCTGTATTAATGCTCACAGCCAAAGACAGCATGGAAGATAAAGTTGCAGGGTTAGATGCTGGCGCAGATGACTATTTAGTAAAGCCATTTGGGATGGCAGAATTATTAGCAAGATTGCGAGCATTGCAGAGGCGATCGCCCCAATTTCAGCCCCAGGAATTAACTGTTGGCAATCTAACTTTAGATTACGGCAATAATTTAGTTGTTAGTCAGAATGCTGGGGGAAATAAACAAGAGATTCCCCTAACAAATAAAGAATTCCAGTTACTAGAATATTTTATGAAGCACCCAAACCAAATTGTTACTACAGAACAAATTCGTAATCAGCTTTGGGAAGTAAGTGCAGAACCAGTTAGTAATGTAGTAGCTGCTCAAATGCGGTTGCTGCGTCGCAAACTAGCTAATAGTGGTTGCGAAAACATAATTGAAACTTTGCACGGTACGGGATATCGTCTAAATCTTACGGCACCATACTAAGCTTCTAGTTCACAACAATACCAAAACCTCTAAGCATTTTGGGTAAGTGATCGTCAAGATTTTTAATGTGTTCATCAGTAAGTTCAATCAAATTAAACTCATATTTTTGATAAATATGCTGTTTTTCTTTCTTACGTGTTAGATATTCTGGCTCATCTTCATAGCCCCAATACTCAATGTAAACTCTACTTAAAGGAATATAGAAATCACAGTAAACTTCTTCTTCAACAGGAAGCTTTCGTTCATAGGCATGAACTAAACCAGCCATGTATAACCAGTTATCGATTGATAACTCAGCTTTGGAACGAACCCAATGTCCATCTGTTGCGCGATAATTGCCGGCATGAAACTTCTTACGAAAGTCTAACTTACCGCTATCAGTACTTGAGTGAGGTTCAGCATTGTGTTCGCTTCCTTTGCGAAATGTATTCATGAATATTTGATTATTAAATATTTCTTCCGTCCAAACAACATAAGGCTTGTTATCTTTTTCATCATACTTTTGAACTGCTCCAAAACTAAGCCCTAAACGTGTAGCTAACCAACCATTCTGAACTTTATCTAATAATCCGAGTTCAGAAAGGATAGGATTAATAGAATTCCTAGACAAACCAAGCCGCTCACTGATTTTGGTAGCTGATAGCAATGTAGAGGTAGATGAGGGAGTATGAGAATTAGGTTTAGAAACAGATTTAGAAATTAATGAGTTGTTTACTTTTAAGTTATTTGCTTTCCAATGCTTGTAACACAGTTGATAACCTGGCTTGGAAACTAACTGGTTGCAGCCTAACACGGTACAATATTCTGTCATTCTGATTTCCTGTTTGCATAATGAATATCCAGAACATATATAACATCATCAAAGATTGTCAACACCCGGATTAATACTAGATATTAATTGAATTCCTAAATTTATATAAGCTGATAATTGAGACAGAGACAATGGCAATCATAAAATGATCGAATATAAAGATTATGCTGAGAATTAAAAGCCACATAATAAATTTTGATACTTCCTACACTTTGCGATCGCACTGGGCTGTTTTCGTGCACACGGTCAAACTGCATGGCTGCTAACGATATATTTTTATGAATCAGAATAAACTCTTTCAGCAAACCCGCCTACGTTTAGCGCTGTGGTATGCGCTTGTCATGGCTTTGATTTTAAGCTTGTGCGGATTCGGCATCTACAGAGCAATTTCTCATGCCCATTGGATGACATTAGACCGAGAACTGGAGTCTGTCGCGGGAACATTGCACGATACTATTGAATTAAAATTACAAAAACCTGGTCAATTAGAACCAGTAATACAGCAACTTTTACCTAATATTTGTGTAGTTGATAAAAGTTGTATTCAAGAACAATTAATTTCCAAACGCCATATTTTAAGCGCGATTAATCAAAGCAATTACTATGTCCGTTTTTTCGATAATTCAGGAAGCCTAATTGCGATCGCAGGAACTTATCCAGACGAATTACCTATCGTCTTTAACAAAGAACTTTGGCAAACCCTTAAAGACAGCAAAGGCAACTCTTATCATCAAATTTCTTTTGTGCTGCACACCCAAGAAAATCTCGATTGGGGTTACATCCAAGTAGGGCGAAGCCTTGCGGATTTTAATAGTTATCTCACTGCGGTAAAACTCACTTTAGCATTGGGATTACCAATCGTAATGGGTTTGGTTGGCGTTGCAAGTTGGTGGTTAGCAGGATTGGCAATGCAGCCGATTTATCGCTCATATAAACAAGTCCAACAATTTACAGCAGATGCCGCACACGAATTGCGGACACCTCTAGCAGCAACACAAGCGACAGTAGAATCCGCGCTGATGATGCCTCAATTAGATGAAACAGAAGCGCGAGACATTCTACAAACCCTACAGCGTCAGAATCAGCGACTCACAACTCTGGTTACAGATTTACTGCTGCTAACTCGCCTGGATCGTCAATCTGTGCCAATGCAACGAGACATTTGTTGCTTGGATGATATTATCAATGACTTAATAGAGGAATTTGCAGCCTTAGCGATCGCAGCCGATATTACACTAACATCTTCAACCCGGGTTTCAAATCCTTTAAATATTGTCGGCAATGAAGATCAGCTTTATCGCTTGTTTTCTAATTTAATTGTCAATGCAATTCAATACACCCCATCAGGAGGAAAGGTAACGGTTTCCGTAGATCGCGGCGATCATTATGCCGTGATTCAGGTGCAAGATACAGGCATTGGTATTCCCCAACAAGAGTTAACGCGAATTTTTGACCGCTTCTATCGAGTAAATAGCGATCGCTCCCGTAGCACTGGCGGTTCTGGATTAGGATTAGCGATCGCCCAAGCAATTGTTTTGGCACACCACGGTAGCATAGATGTACAAAGTGAATTCGGTAAAGGTAGCACTTTTACTATTAATTTACCTTTCGATGTCCGCCCACTCGATAGTGTACGCTCTATTTATCCATTTAAAATGCTATATCGTCACTTGCATCAATAACAGTAAAATTGGTGTTGTCGCAAAAACTTTTAGAGAGAGATTGGTATTTAAACTAATTAAATCTGTGGAAAACTTGTGGAAAAACTCATTTACTTTTCCACAAGGTAATTATACTTATTAAAGTTTTATCGGCGAAATCTTAAGTTTTTCAGAGATTTATCCCCAAAAAGTAAGATTATTTCCATAATTTAAGTTAAATTTAATCAATTTTTATACCTTACTTAATATTTTTGACTAATTATTCAACCGTCAAGGCTGATTATCAGAGTACTGGTTGTGGAAAACTTAAAATAAATCTTCACGATGGTTTTTGGGAACGGCTAGTCATATTGATGCGATCGCTCAGTTGGCGTAGTGTTTGTGCTAAAGTGCGATCGCTCTGGTGAAGTTGGGTAATTTTGTCGCAACTGTACATCACCGTTGTATGGTCTTTACCTCCAAACTCCTCTCCAATTCTCGGCAAACTCAGAGATGTGTGTTGGCGCATGAGATACATTCCTATTTGACGCGCCCAGCTAATCTCTCTTCGTCGTGAGTTACCTTTAAGGTCTTCTATTGAAACATCAAAATTAGTCGCCACAACCGTTAAAATTGCTTCTGGGGTAGCTGTCATTTTTTCGTTAGGCGGTTCTAAAACTGGTGTGATATTTTCCACCGTCATCGGTAAACCCCAAATGGAAATATAAGCCACCGCCCTAATCAAAGCTCCTTCTAATTCCCGAATATTAGAAGTATAGTTAGAAGCAATATACTCAATCACATCGCGGGGAAGCTGAATATTTTCATCCTCGGCTTTTTTTTGCAAAATTGCCATTCTCGTTTCTAAATCCGGCTTTTGGATATCTGCTATTAACCCCATAGAAAACCGAGAACAAAGCCGTTCTTGCAAGCTAGGAATCTGGTTAGGAGGGCGATCCGAAGCAATGACAACTTGTTTACCAGCCTCATGTAAAGTATTGAAAGTATAAAAAAATTCTTCTTGGGTGTATTCCTTCCCTTCAAGAAACTGAATATCATCAACTAATAAAACATCAGCAGCTCGGTAATGCTCACGAAAACTTTGCATACTATCCTTACGAATCGCTGTAATTAAATCATTAGTAAACTGCTCAGTCGAGACATAAAATATTTTACAATTAGGAGAAATTGCATAGCGATAATGACCAATAGCTTGCATCAGATGAGTTTTACCTAAACCTACGCCACCGCATAAAAATAAAGGATTAAACTCTCTACCTGGAGATTCCGCAACTGCCAAAGAAGCAGCGTGAGCCATTCGATTATTAGCACCAACTACAAATCGTGAAAAGACATATTTAGAATTTAATTCAGTAGTTTTATGATTGTGATTAGGAACAGGTTCAGAAATACTGCTAGGATTTGGTGATTCCCAAGAAACCTCTCGTTCACTAAAATGAGAAACTTCATCACCTTGAGCAACGGTAATGTAAATTCCTACGGGATGACCCAGAATATCTTGTACTACATGAGCAATGGTATTGATGTAATACTTCTGTAACCAATTACGAGCAAATGGGTTAGGAGTACGGATAACCAAGCAATTATTTTCCAATCGCTCTGCACTAGCAGTTTTGATCCAAGTTTCAAAGGTAGGCCTTGATAGTTCAAGCTGTAGGCGCTCTAGTACCTGACTCCACAGACTTTCTATGGTAATTTCCATTATCCACCACCTTTGCTGCTAATTGTCACAATAGAAGAGAAAGCACCAATTTAGCATCCAGACACGCTAGACCTAGAATAAGCTTTTAACTTGTAATCATTTTGGGACATACCCAGTAGGCAACATCCTAACATCCACTGACTGATACGGAGAAGCAACGACACATGAAGACAAAAAACCATCACTTAGCGCCCAAAAAGATTGAAAAAGAGGCAAGGGAGCAGGGTGCAGGGAGCAAGGGGGATGGGGTCATTTCCTCAAGCGAAGTGCCTCCTTCCCCCTGCCTCTTCGGAAGGGGTTTACGTTATAGGTTGTCGATGCTCTCATCTGGGTTAGCAGTGGTGTTTCTGGGGAGCTGCTCTCTTCTACCTGCTAAGACCTTTGAGAATCGGCAAAGCGATATTCCAGCCCAAAACACAACAGAACCCAATCCGGTAATTGTCCCGCCGCCGATTTTTTCTTCGTCTGAAGATTCTAATTTTGTGGTGAAGGTAGTGCAACAGGTGGGGCCTGCGGTAGTTCGCATTGATTCTTCCCGAACAATTACTTCTCGCGTACCAGACGAATTTAACGATCCATTTTTCCGGCGGTTTTTTGGAGATGCAGTGCCACAGCCTAGACAAAGGGTAGAGCGGGGTAGCGGTTCTGGATTTATCATCAGTTCTTCAGGTCAAATTTTGACCAATTCCCATGTGGTAGATGGCGCTGATAGAGTAACCGTCACACTCAAAGATGGCCGAACTTTTGACGGGAAAGTACTGGGTGAAGATCCGGTTACAGATGTGGCTGTGATTAAAATTGACGCTAATAATCTGCCAACTCTATCTGTCGGGAATTCCGATGCTTTACAACCAGGAGAAGCAGTAATCGCCATTGGCAACCCGTTAGGTTTGAATAATACTGTTACTTCTGGGATTATTAGTGCTACAGGTCGTTCTGGTAGCGACATTGGTGCTAGTGACAAGCGAGTTGATTACATCCAAACGGATGCAGCGATTAACCCTGGTAATTCTGGTGGTCCACTGCTAAATGCTCGTGGCCAGGTAGTTGCGATGAACACAGCGATTATCCGAGGCGCACAAGGTTTGGGATTTGCTATCCCCATTAACACTGTGCAAAGAATTTCCCAGGAATTAATTGCTAACGGTAAGGTGGATCATCCTTATTTGGGTGTTCAAATGGTGACACTGACACCAGAAATTAAAGAAAAAATAAAAACTAGAGCAGGCGATCGCTTAAATCTTACAGCAGATGAGGGAGTTTTGCTGGTTGAGATTGTGCCGCGATCGCCTGCTTCTGTGGCTGGGCTAAGAGTTGGTGATGTGATTAAAAGCATTAATAATCAGCCTGTGACTAAAATTGAAGAAGTACAAAGGCTAGTAGAAAAGAGCAAAATCGGCACTAAGTTACCAATAGAAGTAGAACGCAATGGGCAAATTGTCCAAGTAGGAGTCCAACCTGCTCCTTTGCCCATGACACGGGAAGGATGATGTTGGTCATTAGTCATTTGTCATTGGTCATTTATCATTGGTTATTTCTCCCCATTCCCCACTCCCCACTCCCCATTACCTAAAAGAGTTTTTTCATGACTGAATTAGCGCCAATAATTCAATTAGGCAATCCAACATTGCGCCAAAAAGCTGCTTGGGTTGAGAGTATTCAAGATGAGCATATCCAAAAATTAATTGAAGATTTAATCGCCACTGTTGCCAAAGCTAACGGCGTAGGGATTGCTGCGCCTCAAGTAGCACAATCTTATCGTTTATTTATTGTGGCTTCTCGTCCTAATGCCAGGTATCCCAACGCTCCGGAAATGGAACCGACTGCCATGATTAATCCCAAAATCATTGCTCATTCAACTGAAGTTGTCAAAGATTGGGAAGGTTGTTTAAGTGTTCCAGGAATTAGAGGATTAGTTCCTCGGTATAAATCTATTGAAGTAGAATACACGGACTGTCAAGGCAACTTACAAAAGCAAGAATTAACCGATTTTATCGCTCGAATTTTTCAACACGAGTACGATCATCTCGACGGTATCGTATTTGTAGATCGCCTAGAAAACACTCTCGATATGATTACTGAACAGGAATACGAACAACGAATAGTTAATAAATAAATGGGAACGGGGGATAGGGACAATACGGTTCGGCTAAGGTTTTTTGATAAAAATTTTAGATCGCTCAAAGATACGATAAATCATCATAAAGACGCGATAAATCATCATAAAGACGCGATAAATCGCCGTCTCTACAATAACCAATCTTTTGTAGAGACGGCGATTCATCGCGTCTGTTGCCTTAACCGAACAGTATTAGGAGTGGGGAGTGGAAAGTAGTATATTAATTACAAATTACGAATTATTTAAACGTGTGATTCGCAAACTTGCTCATGCCGCCACAACTGATATAGCCGTGTGGCTGGCATTGTCATATACAAAACATCTCCAACACTGAGATTAGTTTCTAATAAATCCCAGCCATGAAGGGTTTGGTGGTTTGTCTCTACGTACAAAGGTACACAGTCAGCAGACATAGCTACATCTTTCACCCACTGACCACAAAAGACGTGTGAAGGTGTAATCACAGTTGCAAAAGCTACCCAAAGACTATCCGCTGTGATGCCATTGCCAAGGATGCGTCCCCCTAGTGCAGCAGCAGCAAAAGCTGGGGCTGCTAATTCAGCCGGACTCAGTACGGCCTCGAAGCCAAATAGCTGTTGCGCTATGCCAGCAAAATCAGGATCGGCATAATGAACAATTACCGGAATGCTGGGTGTCAGGCCCTTGGCTTTGAGGGCAATTTCCAGATTAGTAGCATCATTGCTAGTAACAGCAAGCACTGCGGCAGCAGAGTCTATATTGCTAGCTTTGAGTATTGTGCGGAAGCTGGCATCGCCCTGAATCACGGGGATACCTAATTCGCGGGCGGTGTTGATATATTTATTGTTGGAGTCGGGTTCAACTACTACAACTTCATGGCCGCTGGCGTGGAGTTGCTGGACAATTCTCACTCCAATACCACTCAAGCCACAGACAATGTAGTGACATCGCTGGGGAATTCGGGCTGCATCCCAAAATTGCTTAAAGCGGCTTCCTAAGACAAAATCGGTGAGCATGGCATACCAAATACCAATTACCACTGCTCCAACCAGCATCATTACAACGGTAAATAACTTAATACTGTTAGGAGCATTTTCTACTACTTTGTCATTACCACCTGCTCCAGTAATCATGCCTACAGAAAAATATAGAGCATCAACAGGAGATAAACTTAACTCAGCTGACATGTAGGTGAGTGTAGCAATCAGAATAACTGCGAGTAACACAACAGCGCCCACCACTACCGATCGCCCGTGTTGCTGAAACTGCCTAAAATTGGTGAGGGCTTTCAGCAGTTTTTTAATTAATGATCTCCGCGGGGAACGGATGCGGGGTTGTGTACCAATAATTAAGCGATCGCCCACCTTGATCTCTTGTCCAGATATGACACCTGACACCAAATCCATCTCACCTTCTACTGGCAAATAATAGATCAGCATCCGCGATCGGTCTTCCCACAATTCACTCAGCTTTAGGCCCCTCCAAAAGTGGTTTTCATCAATGTACTCTTCGTGAATCGGCCAAGTTTGCTGAAATAATTTGATTTGTCCGATCGCTCGGTTTCCCAATGCTGCAAAGGTAAAAACGGGTGCTGCTAATCCTACAACACTCATACTCAAGTGGTCTGGCAAACTTTGATCTAGGCGCTCTCCCAAATTTGTATTATAAAAACGGTTGATAATCCGAATCTGTGGATTCAGCACCCGCGCTTGCATCATAATAGACAAATTCAGAGCATCTTTAGATCCAGCGATGACTATAGTGTGTGCCTGTTGAATTCCTGCTGCTGTTAGGGTAGCAGCTGCTTGTAAATCGCCGATAATCACATCTCCTGCTGTTTCACCAGGGATTGATTGGTGATGAATACCAACAACGAAGGCTCCCTGGTGTCTCAGCAAACGAAAGGTTTTATATCCGGTACGTCCTAAGCCACAAACAATAATTCGGGGTTTCATGAAACGGCAGCATCTTTTACGGGTAGGGCTGCATTTCTAGTTATTTAACAATATTCTTGCCCATTTTCGTGGAATATAACTGTAGCTGACAACACGATTATTTCAAATAAGATGGCACTTTTACAAATTTACGAAAGTCGATGTTATTTGGATACCTGAAATTTGGAGAGATACAAGTTATGAAAAGTTTAGTAAATTTGACAAGTTTTGGTACTCTTTTATGCTCCTTAGTTGTGGCAGGAACCATAGCTGCTACAGCGCAAGCACAGCCACAGTCAGGGGCGATTTCAGCCCCTAATGTAATACTGAATGTCCAACCTAGCAGTGGTACATGTCCTCAAACAATTGGGCTGTGGTGGTTTGTTCTCCCTTATGAAGGCGGTGCTGAACATACGGTAGTGGCAGATACCAGAGAATTTGCAGATGAAACGAAGTTACCTTCATCTAATAATAAACAGTTTGTGGAATTTGTTTCAACTTTACGCAGTAATTATGCTTCTTGTGTAGGTAAAACTAGTGAGCAGGGATATACTTTCTACAATGTAGAATTTAAGAATAAAAAAGCTTATTTCCGTGTAGATTTACGAAAAATTGATGCACCCGATCGCTTAATCACTTACAAAAGTGTAGTGGCTTCCCGCCCTTATGTCAGATGGGCGATCGCTGACTAACTCCTCAAATAGGAGAGTTTTTCTAGACAGGGTTTCAACAGCCAATAAAATAATATAGAAAAAGATGGCAATTTTTGTAGGTTGTGATACGCTATCTGCTTGAGAAGTGTGGAGGAGCCGAAAATGACTAAGCTGCGGGTGGGGTTACTGTTTGGCGGTCGTTCGGGAGAACATGAAGTTTCGATCAAATCAGCACGGGCGATCGCTAACGCCTTGAGTGCCGGGGAAAATGCTAATAAGTACGAAATATTGCCTTTTTACATCCAAAAAGATGGACGCTGGCTAGCGGGAGAAGCACCCCAAAAGGTTTTAGAAACCGGCACTCCGCTACTGGAATCTGAACAATCAACATCTGTTGAAAATCTCACATCCAACCCTCAAGCTCAAACCCTTAGCAAGTGGCAATATCCCTCTCAAGTTGCGGATGTGGATGTTTGGTTTCCCATTCTCCACGGCCCCAACGGTGAAGACGGGACAATTCAAGGGCTACTCACTTTGATGCAAGTTCCCTTTGTTGGTTCTGGGGTATTAGGTTCGGCAGTGGGGATGGATAAAATTGCCATGAAAATGGCCTTTGAGCAAGCGGGACTAGCACAGGTAAAATATAAGGCAATAACTAGAGCGCAGGTTTGGTCTAATTCTTGCGTGTTTCCGAAATTGTGTGATGAGATTGAGGCAGCATTAGGTTATCCCGCTTTTGTGAAACCTGCTAATTTAGGTTCATCAGTGGGTATTGCCAAAGTGCGATCGCGCCAAGAATTAGAAGCTGCTTTAGATAATGCTGCTAGTTATGACCGAAGACTGGTTGTAGAAGCTGGTGTTGTAGCTAGAGAAGTCGAGTGTGCCGTATTAGGTAATGATCAACCCCAAGCCTCTGTCATTGGAGAGATTACTTATGACAGCGATTTTTATGATTATGAAACTAAATATACTGAGGGCCGCGCAGATTTACTGATCCCTGCACCGCTTCCAGATGCGATCGCCCGTAAAATTCAGGACATGGCTTTGCAAGCTTTTGCAGCTGTTGATGCTGCGGGGTTAGCAAGGGTAGATTTTTTCTACGTGGAAGCGACACAAGAAGTTTTGATTAACGAAATAAATACGTTACCAGGCTTTACTGCGACTAGTATGTATCCCCAACTCTGGGCCCATAGTGGAGTCTCTTTTCCAGAATTAGTTGATCGGTTAATTCAACTTGCTCTTGAAAGGCATTCTCCTAGCTGACGGAGAAAATAAGCGAACTGATTTTTAAATTGTTATTGTAAAAAGTCAGAATAAATACAGAATTTTGGCAAAAGTTAGCCAGATTTGGTAGCATTTGTTTTACAAAAAAGCTACTTAAATCTGGATTTTTGTTACGGATACATGATGCTTAATTCCTCCAGTACAATTTATTGACTAGAGGGGTACAAATCTGAAAGTAATCATGGAAAAAAGTCAGAGTGTACAGCGCGAGCGAACCCAACTAAGAGGGGCTACTCCAGAGCTGACAAACAGGAAATCGAGATTCAAACAAAGCTCGAACGTTCTGATATATCTGGTTGCACATCATCCTTGGCTATTGTTGACTGGGTGTCTAGCCATGTTTTTAGGAGGTGGTGCCTTTGCCCTGTATAGCTTAGGTAATGCTGGACAGGTAACACAAGAAGAACCAGAAAAAATCCCGGTTATAGTTGAAGAACCAATCAATGCGCCCTCTGAGAATAGTAATCCTACACCTTTATGGATGCTGGCTGCGATCGTCCTCAGCTGTGGCAGTGGTTCTTTGCTCATTTTCCGAATGCTTAACCGGACAAAGCAACCGCAAAAAGTTCAAAAACTGGTTAATCGTCATCAGGCACGCTTGGCGCAGAACCATTACCAAAGATTGGAACCACGCCTTCCCAAGAACCAGCCAGTTTTTGTGCCACAAGCACAACTAATGCCCATGATGCCGATGCGACCTAAACCAAAACAACTGGTGACGGTTCTGCCAGCAGAACATAAGCACCACTTGGATACGCGCACCGACTCTCTGGCAGACTTGATGGATCTTCGTAAAGATAGTTCATTGTCTGCAATTTTACGTCAGTATTAAATTTCCTGTAAAGCAAAAACCTGTCAAAATAATATTTTTTGCAAATTAAGGCACGGTTATACCGTGCCTTTACTAGTATCTATAAAAATGATCTTGCTGAAAAGCAGCAGTCTATCCGGTTAAACTGATAAGGATAAAAGTAGCAGATCAGGCAGTGAATAACATAGTGCGGTTAGTTTTGACAGGAATATTGCTGGTGCTAGTGACAGCTTGTGGCAGTATTGGACTGCTACCGACTAACGAGTTAGTGCAAAAAGCGATCGCACTTGGGCTAGAGCAAACTCAAGAAAAACTTAGCCAGCAGTTGGATCTAGATTTTCAAGGATTTGAAATCAAGCGGTTATCAATTGCCCAAGAACAACCCCTAACGATTGAAAATTTACCAGCTTTCCATGTTCAGGGAACCTACGACTTGATTGTAAAGCTACCAGAACGGCGCTTGACGCAACCAAAAAAAGCTTTTGACCTTTACCTGCAAATTCAGCAAGAAGGCAAAACCTGGCGATTGCTACTTCCAGAAAAGGGTAGTAAAGATACTCAATCAATTTGGCGTAGCTATCTCATCCAATAGAGACGGGGAGCAGTAAATAAGCAATAAAGTTACTCGCTTGCATCAATTAATTCAAAAAATTGCGAAATTTGTTTAGTCGAGCGAATGTGATAAACATTTTTAATGCTTTTGGCCTGCTCAATATACTCACGATATTTTGGGGTTAAATGTTTGTAGCATAACCAAAGCACGCGGTAGCTAGTAAGTGAACTCTTTAAGATTGGACTATTGGAGGGCCAGCCTTCTGGCGGTTTAAAGTAACCTGTGATAAATCGTTTAGTTACCCACCAAAAATGCACATATAGCGGTAAATCGACAAAAACCAGAGTATCCGCCTCGTCAAGTCGTAGCCAGAGAGTTTCCATGCAACCAAACCCATCAATAATCCATTGCTCAGTAGCTAAAATTTGTTGATGGGCGTGCTTGTAGTCTTCATGTGGAACCTCTGTGCCTCCTGATTGATATTTAATCTTGTCCAAGACGTAAAGTGGCAAGCCAGTGATTTGAGATAATCTCTTGCTTAGAGTTGATTTCCCACCTCCAGCATTGCCAAACACCGCTACTTTTTTCATCACCACTCTCCTTTTAGTGCAATCAAGCCAAATTTGGCGGCACAAGCTTGTCACGAAAGAATAAAAGTTTTAACTATATTACCTTTATACTACAAAATGTGTTTTCAGAAGATTTGTAAGCTGTTCCACATTTAAACTGCATAAGCTGGGCGGGCAAGATGCCCACCCCA
>NZ_JAYGHD010000083.1:0-17765 GCF_034932245.1 Nostoc sp. UHCC 0251 | reverse complement strand
CTACGTCTCTACAAGGGTTCTGGGTAACGCATATTTAATTTCTGGAGATGTCTATCATTTCCGCTTAATTAGTTATCATTCCGGGCATATATGATGCAAAAATCTTAAAACTCTCTTTCCCCCTGCTCTCTGCCCCCTGTCCCCTGTCCCCTGCACCCTATCCCCTGCGGTCTTAATGATAAGTCTTTTACCGGACATGATATAACCCGTCCTTCCTTAATTTGAGAACTCAATTTTTACGAAATATTTCAAGTATTACTTGTTGTTTTAGGTGCTTCTATGAAAAAATTGATTAAAGGTTTGCGTGAATTCCAAAGTAGTTATTTTTCTACCCATGAAGAACTGTTTGAACAACTTTCTCATGGTCAAAAACCCAGAGTACTATTTATTACTTGTTCAGATTCGCGTATTGATCCCAACCTGATTACACAAGCTGGGTTAGGTGAATTGTTTGTTATCCGCAATGCAGGCAACATTATTCCGCCATTTGGTGCGACTAATGGCGGTGAAGGGGCAACAATTGAATATGCGATTCAAGCATTAGATATTCAACAAATTATTGTTTGTGGTCACTCGCATTGTGGTGCGATGAAAGGGTTAATGAAGTTAGACAGCTTGCGGATAGAAATGCCGCTTGTACATGACTGGCTCAAATATGCAGAGGCAACCCGAAGATTGGTGAAAGACAATTATAGCGACTACGAAGGGGAAGAACTTTTAGAAATAATTATTGCTGAGAATGTACTCACCCAAATCGAAAATTTACGGACTTATCCGGTGATTCGCTCTAAGCTTCACCAAGGGCAACTCAAGATTTATGCTTGGATTTATCAAATCGAAACAGGAGAAGTTTTGGCATACGATCCACAAAAGCACGCCTATGTCTTGCCCCAAAATCAGCTTCTCCCATCAGAGATAGATGAGACATTAGTTAGCCCATCTTCAATTAGCAATGTGGAAATACATTTCACTAAAACTCAGGAACTGCCTGTTTCCACACGTGAATGGTTTCCAATGACAGTGCTTTCTCCAGAGCAAATGGAGCGAATTTATCGAGGCTCGGCAACAAAGTAAAAATGTAGAATATAGAAAATCCCGGATTGCATAGTTGCGGGATGATTTAGCAACTTTCAAAGTTCTCCCCCTGCCTCAAGAGCTTGCCTCATTTCATCCCACTGTGCAATCTCAAACTGTCACAGAGCAAAGGTAATGACTTAAGTCAAATATGAAAAGATAGTCAGATAAGGAAAGCGCTGAGTCAGCAGCGCAGTTAGGAAATTGGTAGGTCTATACGATAGTGCTAGTATGATGCAACTAACTGTATAGATTGATCAAAAAGCGGGGGTTAAGGGTGATAAAAGCGATCGCTCTTAACTCCTCTTTTCATAAGTGATTAATAACTAAACCATATGTTTTGTGGGCTTTCTATCCATCGTCATTCATGACCCTTAAACGTAATGTATTTAGAGCCTATCCAAAAACCCTGCTTTGTAATTCTTATTAAAAACAGGTATTTTTCTAGTTACAGCTATTTCCAAATAAATAAAGTCTTGTTTTGAAAAATGTCATTACATAGAAATTGGCAAAATGGATACCTTGCAGCAACTCTAGGAGGTTTTACGGGGGCTGTAGTACGAGGAGTAGCACATGCACACACCTCATACCTCTTGCAAAAGTGCTTTTTGCAAGAGGGGGGAAAAGGGTAAAGGTTAAAGGGGAAGGGGACAATACAAAACCTTTTCCCCTTCCCCCCGCCCCTTATCCCCAGAGGGGGCCCCACCTTCCCCTTTTCCCGACTTATGCAAGAAGTCTCTCATACTGAGTTAGTATCTGAGAAGCTTGTGTGCGTAGTTTACCACCGTAGGCATCGCTCCTATTGAAGACATACTAAACTTTGAAATATTCTTGGCAGCTAGCGTTCAACATCGGTTATTATGACTAATCGCGCTCTGGCTTCAGTTTAATGTACAGTAATGTTTGGTGTTTAACTTGTAATTATGCTAACCAGTGTTGACCGTTTATTATTTGTCCGGCGAGTCCCGATTTTTAAGGAATTGCGGGATGATTTTATCGTGCGGCTCACTTCAGTAATGAACGAATTGTCATTTCCAGCTAATTACACCATTTTTCGCCAGGGAGAAGAAGGGCGATCGCTCTATATTGTTGTGTCAGGGCGAGTTAAAGTTCACATCGGTAATAAACAACTTGCAGAGGTAGAACAGGGAAAATACTTTGGTGAGATGGCAGTATTTGATACTCAACCTCGTTCTGCCAGCGCAACGACTTTAGAACCTTGTGAATTTTTGGAACTGACCCAAGAGCAGCTGTATGATGCGATCGAAGAAACTCCCGAAATCGCCGTGAATATCATTCGTGAGCTATCCCGTCTGATTCGCAGATTGAATGACGATATGAATGTCACCTCCTTGCGGAGTTAACCTACTGGGTTCTGTGCATGTTTAAATCTACGTTTCTATAGATTCTACTTTCCGACATTTTTTAAGAAACTGTTGGGGAATTTCTCTACTTTCTCCCCAATGCAGATGAACATAAGAGGCGTGAACATTTGCAGGGAAACCCCATCCCTCGCATCCCATATTTTCATCACAATCGTAGCGAGAAGTTTCAAATAGGGGTTGAGTGGGAGTTAAAGTTAAATGGGAACGATGAAACTCATGTCCGTAAACAGTTGTACCTGCTTTCACTAACAGATTATCTTGCAAAGCTACTGCACGACGATAGCCCAAAGTTAAACGCCCACCCATGACAGCAGATGTGGTTAAAACTCCTGCCATCGACCAAGATTTTCCCTCAAAATCGATAATTTGCTCACATAAATACATTAATCCCCCGCATTCAGCGATCGCAGGCATTCCTTGAAGAATTGCTGTTTTCACTGCATCACGAACGCTGGTATTCTCTGCTAGTTGCTGGGCAAAAACTTCTGGGAAACCACCGCCAAAATACATTCCCTGCACATTTTTTGGTATTGCAGCATCTTCTAATGGACTCCAGAAAACCAATTCTGCACCAAACTGTTGCAGCAAATCAAGATTGTCTTGGTAGTAGAAATTAAAAGCGCGATCGCGGGCTACTGCAATCCTGACTGGGGAGGAGGGGGGATGAGGGGGATGGGGGGGATGAGGGAGAGGTTTTGATTTTAATAGGGGTAATAAATGTTGCCAATCGAAGCAAGTATCTCCCAAATCGGCGAGGCGATTAATTAAAGCGTTGAGTTCGGGAAGTTCTGCTGTGGGAACTAAACCCAAATGACGATCGGGAATTGTAATGTTATCTTGACGGCGCAGTACGCCGAGGATAGGTAATTGTAAGGCTTCTAGAGAATCTTTGAGTAGAGAGAGATGGCGATCGCTCCCCACGCGATTGAGTACTACCCCAGCTATTTTAATTCGGGGATCAAAAGATTGATAGCCGTGAGCGATCGCAGCCACAGAACCAGATAAGCGACTGCAATCAATCACCAACATCACAGGTAAATTTAAAAGCCGCGCGATGTGTGCCGTACTCGCAAAATCAGTAATTTGTCCTTTGTCATTTGTCCTTTGTCCTTTGTCTTTTGCAAATGACAAATGACTATTGACTAATGACGAAATACCATCAAATAACCCCATCACCCCTTCCACGAGGGCATATTCACTCAGTTGGCTATGACGGGCAAAACATTGCTGAACGTAGGCTTCAGAAGTTAGCACCGGGTCTAAATTTCGACAAGCACGACCAGTTACGTGTTGATGAAACATCGGATCAATGTAGTCTGGGCCTACCTTGAAAGATTGCACCAGGCGATCGCGACGACGTAAAGATGCTAAAAGGGTGAGCGTAACTGTTGTTTTGCCCACCCCACTACGTTCTCCAGCAATAATTACAGACATAAAAAAAGTTAGGAGTTGAGAGTGAGAAGTTATGAATTATAACTCTTAACTCCTGTACGCGATTAATCGTATCTCTCCTAACTTTTGTACAGACGCGATGAATCGCGTCTCTTTTAATTCGCCGATTTGAAAATATTCGCTGTCACTCCCAGGCTTTCTTCAAAAAGTGACTCGCGGCCCCAGCGTTGCACCTGCTGACTCAGCAAAGCTTCCGCCTTTTGTTCCGAAAGTGAAGTCACCTGTTGAAACAGACCGGCAGATTGGGCACCACCGTGGGTTTCCATCCGCATACAACCACCAGTTTCCGAACAGATGACTGTACCACAGTCTGCCTGGGGATTTGTCGAACTGAGGCGCAAGGCAATCAAGTCACCAACAATATCGCCCACATCAGCAACCGGAACTCCTGCCAACTCTGCTTCTACTTGTCGCTGATCTTGAGCAATAAAACGGATGCGAGTGATGTCGTAATCACCGCTTTCCTTTTCATAAGAAACTGGTTGCCATTCCAAGCGACTTGCCAGCCAACCCAAAAACAGCAAAGCTTGGGCAGGGTTGCCTTTTTCGTAATCAATGGTAACGCGGTCAATTTCTTTGAGGGCGGCGCGACGGTTAGGTGAGTCGTAAGCTTCAGCTGTCAATTCCTGCCATGATGCGAGGCGACGCCAGTTTAAGTCAGCCAAAGGTACACCCGTTTCTACCAACTCTTGTAGGCGGAGTAAATCACTTTCTGGCTCGTTAAAATTGCAAGAATCTACAATGACATTATTGCAGATTGCTGCTAGGCGTTTGAATAGACTGTTGCTAGGGTCTGGTGTTGCCTTCCACCAGAGAAACTTTGGCAAGCCGCCAATCAACAATGCTGGAATCATGCCACCGATCCGTTCTAAGGCAGCAGCAGTTCCACTGAGAGTGATGTATTCGCAGCAGATAAGTGTGCTTGATGATTGCTTTTGGATGGGGCAATAAGCAGAAACTTGAGCCTTAACCCCTTCATCTTCGCCAGCAATGGGAAATAGCGCAATGATGCGGCAGGGATTGCGGAGGGCGATTTCATCGGCAATTCTGGGGCTGGCGCTATTTAATCCACCAGGCGGATGTTCTCCGACAGAGCCGCTTCGCTGGCCTTTAGCGAATTCTTCTCGTAATACAGTAAGAGTTTCTTGTGTTGGTGTTCCAGTTTCTGGCAGACTATGTTTCTTTTGCATTTCCCGCAATGCTGCTACCATTTGTGGCCCTAAAATCCCATCAATTGGGCCGCTATAAAATCCCAAGGCAGCCAACAAATACTGAGTTTCTTCTGGTTCGTAGACCACTAAAGTAAATGTTGTTGCCCTAGTAGCACTGGGAAGTCCACCGTCCTCGCCAGTAATGCCATAACTTTGCCAAATTTGATTGAGTTCGGCATCTATTTCGTTAAGCGAAATATCTTTCGGTGCCTGGAGTGAGAAAATTGTAGAAGCTTGGAGAGCCATAAGAGATTTTGGATTTTGGATTTTGGATTTTGGATTTGAGATTTTGGATTTTGGATTTTGGATTTGAGATTAAGAACTAGTAATTTTGTAATTAGTAATTGGTAATAGTTTTTCATATTCCCTATTACCTATTTCACCGTCCCCAATCTAAAATCTAAAACCTAAAATCTAAAATTCTACAGTCTGCGCCAGCGACGGCCATCCTGGTTAATCAAGAATTCTGCTTCTGCTGGTTCCCAAGTACCGGCTTCGTACTGAGGAATAGTAGTAGGATCGGTGGGTGCATCCCAAACGGAAAGGGCTGGTGTTACTACTTGCCAAGCTGCTTCTACTTCATCCGCCCGTGTGAATAATGTTTGATCGCCCATCATACAATCAAGGAATAGGCGATCGTAGGCATCAGATGTTGCTTGGATGCCAAAGGAACCATAACTAAAGTCCATGTCAACGGAACGAGTGCGGAATTCTGCCCCAGGCATTTTGACATCAAAACGCAAGGAAATACCCTCATTGGGCTGAATTCGCATCGTCAAAATATTAGCGTTTGTCTGTTGGGCAGCAGATTGGAACATCCTAGACGGAACTTCGCGGAAGTGAATTGAAATCTCACTCACTTTTTTTGGCATCCGTTTTCCGGTACGTAAATAGAATGGAACACCTTTCCAGCGCCAGTTATCCACCAAAAACTTCATCGCTACATAGGTGGGTGTGCCGGAGTTGGGGTCAACGCCTGGTTCTGTCCGATACCCTGGCACTGCTTGACCCTTCATCCAACCAGCACTGTACTGACCACGAACTGCTGACCGCGACAGATTGTGAACATCAGCTAAACGAGTAGCTTGGAGTACCTTCACTTTTTCTGTACGGATACTATCAGCATCCATTGCGTTGGGTGCTTCCATTGCCGTTAGGCAGTAAAGTTGCATGAGGTGATTTTGCAACATATCTCTTAGTGCGCCGGCGCTTTCATAGTAACCAGCCCGGTCTTCTACGCCCACGGTTTCTGCCACGGTAATTTGTACGTGGTCAACAAATTGACGATTCCACAAGGGTTCAAAAATCGCATTGGCAAAGCGAAACACCAGCAAATTCTGGACTGTTTCTTTACCTAAGTAGTGGTCAATACGGTATACTTGATGTTCTTTGCAATATTTCTGTACTACTTGGTTAAGACTTTGGGCAGAAGCCAAGTCCCGACCAAAAGGTTTTTCAATTACTAGACGATGTTTGTAGGGATCTTCTAGCATCCCGCCGCTTCCTAGCTGCTTAATCGCTTCGGGAAAGAATGAGGGGGCAACTGAGAGGTAGAACATGCGATTGCCTCGCGTGCCCCGTTTTTCGTCTAATTCACTCAATAAGGTTTTTAGTTTCTTGTAGCTTTCGGGGTTGTCTATATCCCCAGGACTGTAGAACAGACCTTGAGAGAAGTCTTGCCAAAGTTCCCCTAAATCGACATCAGGATGTGCCTCTTCCATGCCCTTCTGCATTTGTTCACGGAAGTATTCATGGCTCCACTCTCGACGCGCTACGCCGACAATAGTAGTTTCTGGCGGTATCCGCCGTTCTCGCCGCAATTTGTAAAGTGCTGGCACTAGTTTGCGCCAGGTGAGATCACCAGAAGCGCCAAAGATAACTATAATCTGGGGTTCGGGCATCCCTTGTTGTTGCAGACCAACGCGTAAGGGATTTTCTAGCAGACTGACCATAGGAATTTTGGATTTTGGATTAGGGATTTGGGATTGGGCATGGGGCATTGGGCATTGGGCATGGAGAAGAGGCAGAGGGGCGGGGTGCTGCTCTTGCAGAGGGGAAAATTCTTCTCCCTTGCTCCCTGCTCCCCTGCTTCTTTTCCACTCCCCACTCTCCACTCCCCAGCCCTTACACTGGTGACAATACCTTGATCTTGTCTTCTAAAGAGTTCATCAAGGACTGGAAGGGCTGAATGAACTTGTCAATACCGTCAACTAACAGTTCATCCATAACGGCATCAAGATCGATGTTGATGTCGGGATCTTTGAGGTTTTCGATCAGCGTGTAAGCATTATCTACATCTGTTTCTAAGCGATCGCTCACGTTACAATGATCGGCACAAGCTTTAATCGTCGCTGGTGGTACGGTGTTAACGGTATCAGGGCCTACCAACTCTTCGATATACATCACGTCGTTGTAGTTGGGGTCTTTGGTGCTGGTACTAGCCCAAAGTAGCCGTTGTACTGTGGCTCCTTTGGCTACCAACTCTTGCCAACGCTCACTTCTAATGATTTTCTTGTATTCTTGGTATGCAATCTTAGCGTTAGCGATCGCTACTTTCCCTTTAACATCTCTTAGCTTTGCTTCCACAGAAATATCATCAACGCCTTTTTTCAACTTAGCATCAATCTTGGCGTCAATGTTACTATCGATCCGGCTGAGGAAGAAGCTGGCGACTGAAGCAATTTTACTGATGTCTTTACCTTCAGCCAACCGTTTTTCTAAGCCACGAATATAAGCCCAAGCTGTGTTTACGTAGCTTTCTACAGAAAACAGCAACGTGATATTAACGTTCATTCCTTCAGCTATTACCTGCTCTACTGCTGGCAAACCAGGTTCTGTACCGGGAATTTTAATCATCAGATTTTCCCGACCAATTTCTTGGAAATAGCGCCGGGCTTCAGTTATAGTTGCTTCAGTATCATGGGCGATAGTTGGTGGAACTTCGATACTCACATAACCATCTAGTCTATTAGTGGCTTCATAAACTGGGCGTAAAATATCACAAGCATTACGGATATCTGCAAAAACTAGGGATTCGTAAATTTTGTCTATGGGTAAATTAGCACGAACTCCGGCTTCGATATCAGCATCATAAATGACGTTACCTGCGATCGCTTTTTCAAAGATAGCTGGGTTAGAGGTAATCCCAGAGATTCCTTGATTTTCAACCATGTCTTTGAGTTCGCCTGATTGAATAATGTCACGGCTCAAATTATCCATCCAGATACTTTGACCGTATTGGTTAATTTCTAGTAGATGATTGGTAGACATAGCCAGTTTTCACTCCTGTATGGTGATGTTTCTAAGTAAAGTTGGCAAAACGCATTGATGCTTACTTTTGAATTGTGGCGTTGCCAATCACTTATTGCATCGGCCAGCTGAGATAATCCTTAATTGATCTTCAAAAAGCGCTATTTTGCATTCCCAATCCTAAATCACCATGATTAACGTTTAATTAATGGCAGATGAGAGTACAGCACAGCGTAAATAAATCACCCTTATAAAACCTCTAAAGCCCTTACGTAACAGTAATTACGAATTACGAATTACGAATTACGAATTGTCTTCTAGTGTCCGTTTTGAATAAAAGACTCCACCTTTGCTACATCCTCTTTGCTACCAATAATTAAGGGCGTGCGTTGATGCAGTTTTTTCGGCACTACATCTAAGATATTTACCAATCCTGTAGTAGCACGACCGCCTGCTTGCTCAATCAAAAAGGCTAAAGGAGCAGTTTCATAAAGCAAGCGCAATTTCCCTTCTGGGTTTTGAATTGTGCCTGGGTAGAGAAACACGCCGCCTTGAACCAGAATTCTATGGATGTCGCTCACCATTGCGCCGCTATAACGAGCGCTGTAGCCTTCTGTGCGATGAACGTAGCGGATGTATTCTCGAATTGATTCTTCCCACTGCCAGAAGTTACCTTCATTCACGCTGTAAACAGAGCCGTGGTTAGGAATCCGGATATTTTCTTCTGTGAGAATAAATTCTCCTAAGCTGGGATCAAGGACAAAAGAATGAACGCCCTTACCTATAGTATAAACCAGCATCGTGCAGGGGCCATACAGGATGTATCCGGCAGCAAGCTGGTTACGTCCGTTGGTGAGGAGGTCAGTTGCCTTACCATCGCTATCACTTCCTTCTTGCTGGCGAATGGCGAAAATAGAACCCAAGCTGAGATTATTATCTGTGTTAGATGAGCCATCAATTGGGTCATACAGCAGAGTATAGCGACCAATGGGGCAATTTTCCGGGATATAGTAGGGTTTTTCCATTTCCTCAGAAGCTAGGCGACAAACTAAGCCGCTTTGCTTAAAAACTGAGATAAATACATCATTGGCATAGACATCCATCTTTTTGACGGATTCTCCTTGCACATTAACTTCCCCAGTAAATCCGAGAACGCCTTCCATTAAACCAGCGCGACTCATGCGGCGAGCAACTAGTTTGCCAGCCAAGGCAATGCGATTCATCAGCGCACTTAAATCTTGTGCATCTGGCGAAAAACTCTGAAGTTGCTGGAGGACGTGACGGGATAAGGTTGTACAATCGCGATCTAGAGCTAAGTCTGTAATTTCATTGATAGACGAGTCTAAGAATTCTGGCGCTTTAGCCATTTTTATGTTCTCCGCAGCCACTAGCTGTTAATTGGGTTTTGTTTTAGTCGTGTATGGCAACTTATGGTTGCTGCTTCTATCTTAGAAAGGTAATTTGAGAACTTAGATGCGACTTTAGATAAACTAAAGAAATGAATTTTCAGTGACTCCTGCACTCAGAGCTTAAATACGTAGTAACTTGTCTAAGGTATTACCAGTATTGTGTAAATAATTTACTGAATTGAAGAAGGCAGGAGGCAGAGGGCAGAAGGGAATTCTGATTCTTGCACTCTGCCTTTCTTGATAAAACGACTACAAAAAGTAATAAAGGTAACGAACTAACTAAGTATTATGTGCAGCCTGAGCTACCCTGAAGTTATAGAAAAACAGGTTTAGGTTTGTCATTGGGGATTGAGAATTGCTTATGTTCAACTACAATCCATTAGAGTGGCTACTCTCATCAGCAGAACTCTCAGTATTTTGATGACACCCTTGTGGTAACGAACTGCAAGTATTAGTTCCCAACTTATTGTTAGCGATATTAGCAGGCTGAATAATCACTGATCGGGTTTTAGGTTTTAAACTGGAATTTAGTTTGGGTAAAAGGTTACTGGGTTTAGGTTGAAGGTTTTTCTTTCCTCTTTCACATTCCCCTTTTACTCAAAACCCGGCAAGTATTGAGGTGGATTTCACCACATTATCAAGGAAGTATATTGCCTATGCTGTTAATTATATTTGCGAGGATGTAACTAATTTAGCTGATCTACGCCACACTAATTCAGGCTCACGAGTAGTTGGTGATGATTGGGCTAATTTGTTAACAGCTGTTAGTTTGCCAGAATTTGCCTTTGCACGCATTGTTGGACGTTATGGTTTATTACAATAATTGCAATGCAGCTAAAGCGGTGCATAAAGAGAGGATAACTTAATATTGACAGTGTTAATGCTGAAGAGAGCGCCTTATTTTTAGTTGTTAACAAATCTCATCAGTCATGCTAATTGCTGGTTAAGATCAACAGTGGAAACACTCATTTATCCGGGAGCAACGAACATGGTAGTGATTCATGGCAACTCTGGAAACAACTATCTAACTGGGACTCAGGGAAGCGATCAAATATACGGCTATGCAGGCAATGACACTCTAATAGGTGGGGCAGGTAATGACATGTTGGTGGGAGGAGGTGGTAATGACTATCTCACTGGTGGTAGCGGTAGAGATACCTTTGTCTTGAATTACTCAGGTGGCGGTATTGATAGAATTACAGACTTCTCAGTTACTAACGATATTCTGAAAGTTACTACCTCTACTATTAGCTCCTCTAAGTCTAATTATGTTATTGGTGCACCATCATCTCTGACCGATTATGAAGTGGTTGAAGATACTGCTATTGACTCTACTAAGTTTAAAACTCGTCCACTAACCCTTGAATCGAGTGAAGATGCTGCTACTGATTCTACTATGTTTAAAACTCGTCCACTAACCCTCGGATCGAGTACTACTAGCAAATCTGCTAGTATTTTTACATATAACGCAGGCACCGGCGCTCTATTTTATTTGAATCAACAGCTAGCCTGGCTACCTCGTAACCTTGACTGGAATGGATCTGTTATAGTGCCTTTGAGAGTTGAGAATAATGATGAATTAAGTTATTTGAATTAAAAATTTAACTCCTCAGCAGAGTTTCCTACTAGAGTTGGGGAGCCAAACTCGCCTTCTACTGTGTATACAGAGGTTTATTGAACTCACGTTAAGTCTTAAAATTCGTACAGTCACTACTGTCACAACAGCAAATTAGTAATCAAAAACCTAACCTTCAAACAGAGTTACCTGGAGATGGGTAGAGGCAACGGTTCGCACAAGCATTACTAAAGTGGTGTTCTGTATTGCAATGAAATAACTTTTAAGGGTTAGGAGACAAGTTCTGTGAGTTTAAGAAGTTGGTTTGGTCGCGGTTGCCACTTAGGGTTGCCCTGCTTGGTGATTATAGTGGGTGCGATTGGAATACGAGGAGGCGATTGCACATCCGCTCAGATCACTCCCGATCCCTCTGTAGGAACTCAAGTGGAGCGAATCGACGACACTACCTTGGATATTACAGGGGGTACAACCGTTGGCAATACAAATTTATTCCATAGTTTTAGGAACTTTAGTATTACGAGTGAGGAGGTAGTCAATTTCCAAAATGCCTCTACCATCAACAATATTTTGGTGCGAGTTACAGGGATAAACCCCTCTGACATCCAGGGAACACTTCAAACTCAAGGTAATGCTAATTTCTTTTTAATGAATCCCAATGGCATCATATTTGGAGGAAATGCTGCATTAAATATTGGCGGTTCATTTATCGGCACAACAGCCAGTGCGATCCAGTTTCCAGGTGGTGGAGAATTTTCCATAACTTCACCCGTCAGTCCGCTTAACCCCTTGCTGAGAGTGAATCCTTCTGCATTTCTAATCAATCAAATTCCATCTCAGCCTGTGAAACCGATTCAAGTAAATGAAGCATTCATATTCGTTCCTGAGAGTCAAAGTTTAGTGCTATTGGGAGGCGATGTGAATTTAGAAGGAGCGATCGTGTTCGCTCAAGATGGTCGAATCGAATTAGGAGGATTGGCAGCAGAGGGAACAGTAGGGTTGAACATTGATAACAATAATTTCCGCTTAAGTTTTCCTGAGAGTGTAGCGCGAGCAGATGTATCTCTTAGCAATTTCACTACAGTAAGTGCTAGTGGTGAAGGCGGTGGTGGTATTCAAATACAAGGCAGGCGCGTTACATTCGATAGTTCAGAAATTGGGGTTAATACCCTATTCTCAAAATCGGGAGGAACATTAGGGATAAACGCATCGGAGTCAGTAGAACTCTTGGGAGGAAGCCGTCTGTTGACTGAGACAACAAACTCTGGAACTGCCGGAGAATTAAGGATTGAAACTGGGCGGTTGATTGTTCAAGATGGTTCGCAGATTTCAGCTTCTACTTCTCTAGAATCTACAGGCGGGGGAGGAACTTTGTTTGTCAACGCCAGGGACTCTATTCAACTCATTGGAACGTCGCCAATTATAGAAGGTGAAAAACCCATACCTAGTGGCTTGTTTACTGTAACACAAGGTGCTGGAAATGCCGGAGAATTGAAGATTGAAACTGGGCAATTGATTGTTCAAGATGGAGCGCAGGTTTCAGCTTCTACTTCTCTAGAATCTACTGGAGGAGGAGGAACTTTGTCTGTTAACGCCAGGGACTCTATCCAACTTATTGGAACAAATGGTGAGAGTAGAAGCGGCTTATTTGTCGGGACTCAAGCTACTGGAAATGCCGGAAGCTTAAATATAGAAACTGGGCAATTGATTGTTCAAAATGGAGCAAGAATTTCAGCTTCCACTTCTACAGAATCTACTGGAGATGGGGGAACTTTGTCTGTCAACGCCAGGGATTCTATCCAACTTATTGGAACCTCGCAAATAGGAGCTAGTGGCTTATTTGTTGGGACTGAATCTACTGGAAATGCCGGTAACTTAAATATAGAAACTGGGAATTTAATTGTTCAAGATGGAGCGCAGGTTTCAGCTAATACTCTTAGTCAAGGAACGGGAGGAACTTTGTCTGTCAACGCCAGGGACTCTATCCAACTTATTGGAACCTCGCAAATGGGAGCTAGTGGCTTATTTGTTGGGACTGAATCTACTGGAAATGCCGGCAACTTAAATATAGAAACTGGGAATTTGATTGTTCAAGATGGAGCGCAGGTTTCAGCTTCCACTTCTCAAGAATCTACTGGAGAGGGGGGAAGCATCATAGTTAAGACTGGAGAATTAAATGTCTTAAATAACGCTGACATAACTGTGAGCAGTCAAGGTACAAAAAAGGCAGGTGATTTGGAAATCACCGCTCGTTCTATTAAATTGGATGACCAAGGTAAGCTGATTGGGCAAGCTAACTCCGGTGATGGTGGCAATATTACGCTGAACTTGCAAGACTTATTGTTACTGCGCCGTAATAGTGAGATTTCTACCTCAGCAGGCACTAGAGGGGCTGGGGGAAATGGCGGTAATATCACCATCAATGTGCCTGACGGCTTCATCGTCGCCAAACCAAATGAAAACAGCGATATCACCGCCAATGCATTTAGTGGAAGTGGTGGAAGAGCCACAATTAAAGCTACTCAGATTTTTGGCATTGCATCACTAACTGAGGAAGACCTTAAAAGGTTGCGCCCTAAGGATTTAGACCCGCGTCAACTTCAGACAAATGATATTACGGCAATTTCCCAAACAAGACCTAATTTAAGCGGCATTGTAGAAATTAATACCCTCGATGTTGACCCCTCTCAAGGATTAATTAACTTACCCGCTGTACCAGTTGATACTCAAGTGTCGCAAGCCTGTCAAGTGCGTCCTGGTGAAAATCAAAACAGTTTTACCATCACCGGACGCGGCGGCTTACCACCTAACCCCAGAACCGAACCCCTCACTCCTGATGCAGTTCAACTAGATTGGGTAACTCTCAACCCAAAGGGTGAAAATCGTGTTAGTACAAATGTTTCAAATCAGGTAAATAGTTCCAGTCCAGCGCCAATTGTGGAAGCGCAAGGGTGGGTGATAAATACTAAAGGTGAAGTTGTACTCACGGCTGATGCGCCGAAAGCTTTGGCTCATAGTTCCTGGTTTACTCCTGCTTCTTGTTCCTAAGAAACCAGTTATAGCAATCCTAAATGAGTTGTGAAAATCGAGATAAGATCCCCGACTTCTTTGAGAAGTCGGGGATCTTAGGGACTTCCAGTTAAAAAAATATCTCGTCGTAGGGGCGCAAGGCTTTGCGCCCCTACAAATCTATAAATAATTTGGGATAATTTATTTTTTGCAAGTCCCTTATTGTTCACGACTGATATATCCCAATACGCTTGGGTTAAGGGTTATTGGTGTAGATAATCGGTATTTTAAGACGCGATAAATCGCGTCTCTACATGAGGGTTTTGTTGCTCATTCTGAACTGTATTGCGCTATATCCCAATTCAAATTGGTATTAGGTATTAGTTAGAGAAACTGGATTTCTGTCGTAGATTACAGCCAATTGCCTACTAAAACATAGGGTGCCCATAAATATGGAGCTTTTTCCTTAGCGAAAATAGCTAATTGGGCCCCCTGGAGTGCTTCGGCTTTATTCACCCCAGCGTTTAGCTGTCGATAGAACTCACTCATTACATCGGCGGTGGAGCGATCGTCTATTGACCACAATGTTGCTAGTGTACTGCGTACCCCCGCCCGCATAGCTATCCCAGCGAGTCCCAAAGCTGCTCGTTTGTCTCCCTCAGCAGTTTGACAAGCACTGAGGACGAGTAATTCAATACTACTAAACCTGTTTTTGTCGCTAACTCGCAGTAGATTATCAAATTCTTTGACCTTAACCAGTTTATCCCAGGTGAGAATAAAGGTTTTTTCAGCATCAGAACTAAATTCACCGTGAGTTGCTAGGTGAACCACGGAGAAGGGAACTGTTTGCAATTTATTTTGCAAGTTTGTTTGGGTAAACTCTTGATTTAACAGTTCTTCACTTTTGGATACCTCAGATTTGATTTCTTCTAATTCCCGTGGTACATTTTCCAATTTGGGAAATTCTTTGCCTTCGACTGGGCGTTTTTCGCTGAGTCCGGCAGTTAAAGCATTTAGTTGCACTTGCCGCAAAGGTTTGGGATCAAGGAGTTGCAAACCTGGTGCCAAGGCGATCGCATATTTCTCTACCAAATATTTCTCCTGCTCTTTGTCGTAGAGAACCGCCATCGGGATATTCCGCAACTCACCATCCAGTACAAACACTAAGGTTTTTATTCCACTATTGACTAACTCTGTTTGTGCAGGTCGAATTAACCAATCATATATTTGTTGAGACTGCTGCTGAACCCGAACAGTCGCGGTGACATTGAGTAAGTCTTTCCTCAGTTCTGTTATTATGTTTTCCACATCATTTTGAGCTATTACAGTTTTGTAATGGCGCAAGTCTTGATTAGGCAATTTGAGAATAATATCTAGGCGGTCTGGCAAAATAATTGGATAGATCACTGCTGCTCGTTGATCTTTTTTGTCAACCAGTGGGTCAAGTTCCTGCGTCGGATTTAAACAGGCTGACCGAAAGAAGTTATCCAGTTCTGCCAATTGCAGAGATTCAATTACATCACGAGCAAGCTTTAGATTGTCTTGATTGATACCCTCTTGTGGCGATGGCGATCGCGGAGCGTTAGCCTTTTGTAGAGAAGCGTCTCGTTGGTCTAGCTTCTCGAAGGGAACAGAAGCGCTGCTGCTTTCGACAGAACGCAACAGCAATTCAACTAACTCTCGATACACCGGTTCGATATTTTCCCGGAAGGAAAACTGAACGTCTGGATTCATGGCTACTAAATCGCCACGCAGAGATTGAAGGGTCTTGTAGGCTACATTATAAGATGCGATCGCGCCTTTAATATCTCCCTTTTTTTTCAGTATGCGTCCCAGTTGCCATTGCCATTGATAAGCAATATCCGATGCATTAATACTTTGAGCTATGAATAAAGCTTTTTCTGTGAGGTCTTGAGCATCAAAGAACTGCCCCGTCTTTTCATACAACTCACCAAGGCTGCCCATAGCATAAGATTCTGCTCGCTGATCTTGTAAGCTTTGCGCTTGCTCAATAGCGGTGGACAATTGCTGGGCAATGTTCAGCCATGAGGGGGTATCGATGCTAGTTTTTTCTTTTAATTGTGTAAGACTTTGGGCAAACTTAATCCGAGTATATACTGAGCTTCGGCTGGGAGGTAAGTTGCTAATTTCTGATTGGATTTGGGACGACAACGCCAATGCGTCTTTATCTTCCTTTTTCTCCAGAAGTAAGCTTAGTAAATTTAGGTGAGCCTGGATGCGGGTGATGGAGGAAACAGATACAGCAGCAGCCTGCTGGTAGTATTGTGAAGCTGCTTCAGTGTCTTGCTGGGCAAGGGCTGTATTCCCTAAACTGAGTTGAGCCTCAGCGATCGCTTTTGGAGATTGCACTCGCTTTGCCACTGCTAAACTTTTCCCCAATACCAACCGTGATACGTTTAAATCACCCACAACTCGGCGGATGTTGCCAAGACTACGTAGCCCTGTAGCTACAAGAAGTGAGTCTGGAAGGCTTGTCAGGGTTTGCTGTACCTCATTTAAAATCTTGTTAGCTTGAAGGTAAAGCCCTAAAGCTTGCAAAGCTTGTGCAGAGTTAATCCGGTTACGAGTTAATCTAGCAGTGTCACCTATTTGCTGATAAATATCAGCGGCTTTTTGCCAGGTAGTTAAAGCTGCTTCTGCTTGTCCTTGTGCTAGTTGTAACTGTCCTTGCACATCTAGGGATTGGGCAATAATTTGGGAACGCTCACCGGAAGTGCCCGTATTTTCCCCTGACTGTAATAATTTTAAACTTTGGGCGATCGCTTCCTCAGCTTCAGCCCACAAGCCAAGTTGCTGATAAGCCAAGGAGAGATTACTCAACGTCATCGCTTCTTGTAATCCATCTTTAGAGGCTTTAAATGCAGCAGTAGCCTGTTGCAAAACTTTGATTGCTTCGGTAAACTTGCCTGTGTCGTATAATATTTTGCCCTGTTCCACTACGCTTTGCGTTTGGGATGGGCCGCTTTTAAGGGAGAGTAAGGAGTAAAAAGTAGGGGATTCAGCATTCACCAGTTCCCCACTTCCTTGTTTTCCCCACTCTTCTTGCTCGGTCAAATTTTGCATTGCAGAGTAGACAGCAGGAGGTTTAGCCAAAACAGGGGATAAGGCTATGCATAGAAATGCAGTGTACAGCGCTAGGAAAAAATGATTTGGCCATCTCATACGCAATTATTACAGCAGTTTTCTGTTTTTGAACTATTGAAGTTAGTTCCCGAATGTGGGGTGTAATGAGTGGAGAGCGTCCAAAGAGAAATAAAATCTGTTGATAAAGAGTTTTTGGCGTTGCTGATTCCATGTATGAAAATGATTTTGCATAATACCAAAACCTCCAAGAAATAAATTATCCAATCTTGTGGGGTGGGCATCTTGCCCGCCTTTGACT
>NZ_JAYGHD010000082.1:0-17919 GCF_034932245.1 Nostoc sp. UHCC 0251 | reverse complement strand
CTGCTCCCCCTGCTCCCCCTGCCCCCTGCTCCCCATTCCCTCTATTGCTTCATTTGAGCGCGGGCGGCTATGAGTGCTTTGCTTACCTGTACAAAGCCAGTACCACCATAACTATTGCGGGCTGCTACAACTTGACGGGGGGATATCGCCTCATAAATATCTACTGCGAATGCCGGATGTAGTTGTTGCCACTCTTCCAATTTCAAATCTTTCAGAAGTTTACCTGCGGCAATACTAGTTTTTACCACCTTACCCACAAGATTGTAAGCTTCCCGGAAAGGGACGCCCCGTGCTGCCAGATAATCTGCTACATCGGTAGCGTTGGAAAAATCTTCGGTTACGGCTTCTGCTAAACGCTGGGTACGAAATTCCAAGCCTTCCCTGAGCAAAATTGTCATTGCTTCTAGAGAGGCTTTGATTGTGTTGACACTATCAAATAGACCTTCTTTATCTTCTTGCAGGTCTTTGTTATATGCCAAGGGTAAGCCTTTCATAATCACCAGCATTGCCTGGAGATGACCAAATACACGCCCCGTTTTCCCCCGCACAAGTTCTGGTACATCGGGGTTTTTCTTTTGGGGCATGATACTGGAACCTGTGGCACAGCTATCTTTGAGAGTGACAAAGCGGAATTCTTCTGATGACCAAAGAATGACTTCTTCTGCAAGGCGGCTGAGGTGAACCATAATCAAGCTAGCGGCACACAAGAATTCGATCGCAAAATCGCGATCGCTTACTCCATCGAGGCTATTAGCATAAATATCGTCAAAATCCAAAAGTTTAGCTGTGTAGTGGCGATCGATGGGGAAAGTAGTTCCCGCTAAAGCACCGCACCCCAAGGGTGAGATATTCACACGGCGAGAAACATCTCCTAAGCGTTCCCAGTCGCGTTGCGCCATTTGAAAGTATGCCAAGAGGTGGTGAGCTAAACTCAGGGGTTGGGCGCGTTGTAGGTGGGTATAGCCAGGAATTAGAGTTTCTACGTGCTGTTCGGCTATATCCAATAAAACACCTTGAAATTCTCGTAGTTCGCCTTTAATTTGTAGAATTTGGTCGCGGAGGTAGAGTCTGGTATCAGTACCAACTTGGTCATTACGCGATCGCGCTGTATGCACCTTTTTACCTACATCGCCGACAATTTCTGTCAGTCGTCTTTCAACTGCAAAATGTACATCTTCAGCATCAACACCAGGATGAAATTTGCCCTGGCGGTATTCCTGGCGAATTTTTTCTAAACCTGTAACCAGTTGCTCGCCTTCTTCTGGGGAGATAATGCCCGTGTGAGCGAGCATTTTGACGTGGGCTTGAGAACCAGTGAGGTCATATTCTATTAATTCAATATCAAAACCTATACTGGCATTAAAACGAGCGATCGCTGGATGCAACGCTGATTCAAACCTCTGGCTCCAAGTTTCTTCTTTAGTCATAAATATTATGAGGGGAGTGGGGAGTGGGGAGTGGGGAGTGATGATTTAGGAAGAGGAGGAAGAGAATTTTCCTGGTTTCCCTAATCCCTACTCCCTATTCCCCACTCACACCTAGATTTAACCGTAGCTAGTTAGATTCCGAATCATATAGCCAATGACTAAACCGATCAACAATGCCCACACTTGACCTGTTTGGATAAAGTGGTTCCAAGATTTTTGCATCTGACCCATCAGGTCTGGGTCGGTAATTGTTTGTGCTAGTAGTGCTGTCAAATTTACAGGCAAATGCCAATATAACTGAGATATCAAATCGCTGTAATGGCTCATATTTGGTAATTAAGAGGTTGCGGCTGGCAAATTTCAGCATCAGTTGATTTTCTACATAAATTACTGATTATGTACTGAAATATTGCATATAACCTCAATGTCTTAACTCAAGATGTAGCCGATGCCAACCGCAATTTCTCGGCAGTCCGCAAAATTTGCCCGGCCAAAACTGCTGCGCCAAAACCATTATCGATATTGACTACGCCGACTCCCGCAGCACAAGAGTTAAGCATTGTCAATAAAGGTGCTAAACCATTAAAACTTGCACCATAACCGATGCTGGTGGGTACGGCAATCACAGGACAACTCGCTAAACCAGCAACAACGCTGGGTAAAGCGCCTTCCATCCCCGCTACGACAATCAACACCGATGCGGACTCAATCAGATGGCGGTTACTTAATAAGCGGTGAATCCCTGCAACGCCAACATCCCAGAGGCGCTGAACGCGGAAACCAGAAAGTTCAGCAGTTACAGCGGCTTCTTCAGCAACGGGTAAATCGGCAGTCCCAGCAGAAAGAATGCCAATTTCACCCGCGAATTGTGGTTCGATGGTAAGGTGAGCGATCGCACAAATTCGCGCCGATTCGTAATATCGCAAACCGCTAACTTTTGATTCCAGTACAGTATAAACTGCTGGTTCAATGCGGGTTGCCATCACCACCGGGTTGCGGAGACGCATCACTTCCATAATTTGAGCAATTTGATCGGGAGTCTTACCAGGGCCCCAAATCACCTCTGGGAAACCTGTTCTTAACTGGCGATGGTGGTCAATTTTGGCAAACTCACCTACAGATTCATAGGTTAAATCTTTAAGTGAGTCTAATGCCGTATCTGGCGTAACTTTACCATTAGCAACCGCAACGAGTAGCGATCGCAAGGTTTTTTCATCTGTCATTAGTCCTTTATCCTTTATTCTTGCCACTAAACACTGATTAATAACTAATGACTAATCCGTTATTTTTATTTCATGAATATTCCAGAATGCGCCACCAAGTGCAGAGTATTGGATACCTTCAAAGCGATTACGCACTGCCGACATTGATAAGGGATTAACTAGATAAATAAATGGTAAATTTTCTTGGGTAATCCTTTGAGTTTCGGCATAAATTTCTTTCCGCTTTGCTGGGTCTAATTCCCTTGCTCCTTGAATATATAACTTAGCAATTTCTGCTTCCCAAGGAGCCACTTCCCAACCTTCAATTGGCTTTTGTCCTGCTTGGGGTTTCTGATTAAACATGTGTAATCCACCTTCGGGAGACCAGACATTAGCCCCATCATTTGGTTCTAAACCACCAGTCAAACCCAGCATAGAAACTTCCCAGTCTAATGAATTTGATAGCTTATCTGTGTAAGTATTCCATGCCAGAGGAGTAAAATCAACTTGAATACCAATTTTACTCAGGTCTTGTTTAATCTGCGATCCAATTGCTTCACGGATTTTATTACCAGCATTGGTGAGCAATGAGAAGCGGACGCGGTTTCCTTGAGCATCTATTAATTGGTTTTTGTCGTTATATTTGAATCCTGCTTTTAGTAGTAGTTCCTTCGCCTTTTGTATATTGTAGTTATAAACTTTTAAACCTTCTTCAGGCGATAGATAATAAGGGCTTTGCACGGAAATAGGTGAATTTTGTGGTTTACCCAAACCCCGAAAAGTGTTGTTAATCATTGTTTGTCGGTCAATCGCATAGGCTACTGCCTGCCGAAATTCTACAGTATTAAACCAACGCGATTTTATTGGATCAACCAGGGGTTTTCCATCCCTTTTACCTTTATTTAAATTAAAGAAAACAAACGTCGTACCAGTAGCTGGCCCACCATTAAAAATTTGGAAATTTCCCTGATCTTCTTGCACCTTTAGTAAAGAAAAATACTCTGGTGAGACTCCTACAGTATCTAACCCGCCAGAACGAAATTGCAGCAAGGAAGTATCTGTTGATTCCACAATTTGCCACACAATCCTTTCAATATAAGGTTGGGATTCTCCTTGTGGCCCTTTGCGCCAATAGTAGGGATTGCGCCTGAACACTACACGCTGACTTGTGTTATAGCGCTCTAGCTTGTAAGGGCCATTAACAATAATTTGATCTGGAGGAGTATCAACCCCCCACTTAGACAAAAATATTGGCTTACCCTCTTGGTCTTTTGTTTTGACAAATGGTTCTAGGGTATGAGCAGGCAAAATTGGCAGTCCTAGAGTTCCCAAGAATGGCGCAAATGGTTCTGGAGTTGTGAATTCAATGCGTCGAGCATCGATTTTTCGTACCTTTGGCAATGCCCTACTTTCACCAATCCGTAGCACATCTCTAGCGTCTGCGGGAATCGCTTCATTAAGATAAATATCGTTGTAGGTAAATACTACATCATCTGCTGTTAAAGGCTGCCCATCAGACCATTTCAATCCCTGACGTATGGTAAAGAGAAACCGCAATTTGTCATCAGAAATTTCCCAAGATTCTGCTAAAGAAGGCTCGATTTCGCCCGTTATGGGGTTTTCAGTTGTCAATCCTTCATAAATCAGAGGAAAAACATTAGGAGACTCTTGACTGAGAGGATAATTAAAAGTTTTGGGATCGCTGAGAATGGCACTTACTAATTGAGGCACTTGAGCAGCGGTGCTTTTGAAGTTAGCTGGGTTGCAGGCGGTAAGTGTAAGTGCTGTTGCTGAAGTCAGAATTATTGGCAACCAAAAATATTTAATTGCCAGAAATATTTTTCTAAAAGATTTCATACTTTCAATACGCGAGTAGTGTAATTAATTTGATTGAGATTGTAGCCAACCAAGGAAGTTTTGGGTTTTATTGAAATACTGGATTTCTCTATCTCGTAAAATATCTATAACTTCACGTCTGCCAAATTCTTTATAATTACTACTTAAAAATACTTTATTTTCATTAGGATGTAAGCCAGCATGAAAAATTATACACTCCAAGATTATTCTATCTATAATGTGCTTCTCAAAAATTGCTCTATTTAAGGTTAATCGAAAAATATCTTTACTTAATGTAATTATTTCTGATGTATTGATAAGCCGATTAAAAGCTACGTCAAAACGTTCTTTCACTTCGTTACTTCTTTGAAGAAAGCTAGTTCTTGATTGCTCTAGGTGAGACAGCAGTAATCGTGCATTGCTTGAATTATCTCGCTCTACTTGATTAATTTGTATATCTAAATTTCGGAGGAAATCTAGATTATATTTTTCTTCTTGTTCTAATGTTGTCAACGATTCTACAAAACAAATACTTGGCACTAAGATACGTAGATATGATGGTGGATTTTGCAGTAATTCTTGTGCTTGTGAATCTTGCCCTTTAGCAATACTCATCAAGAAATTAGTTTCAACGTAAATGATCACTACACAACATTAATAAATTTCAGTTGTTCCATCTTCTATTAATTGCAATAAACCAGTTTTTGCCATTTCATTTGTGAAAGGTGGTATTGCCGATTTCCAATGATATGCCAAGTCACGTAGCCAAGCTTCTGTAAGACCTTTAAGATAAAGACTAAATATCCTTTTGTCGCGGAATTTTGGCTCGTAATGACTCAACACATCAGCAGTATTAAAGCAGACAATTGGCTCTGATAAATTATTGCCATCCCATTTTAAAATTTGAATTTTATCTACATCGACAAGCATGGCAAATGGAATCGCTATCTTTGCAGCTTGCAGGTAATCGATTAGCCGTAAATTAGCATAATCTTGGACTTTTGTTTCTTGAAATTTTAAGGGGAAACCTTTAACTTCAGCTATGAGAATAATTTGCCCCTCTTTGTCGAGGGCGACAATATCAGGAAAGTCTACATCTTCTAAGTTTGTAGCTTGCATGGTTCTAATTCCCCACCAAGTTAAGCTTTGTTTAATGCTATCAATCATTTATTTTCATCCTAATGAGTCTTGAATATCTTTGAATCAGAGGCTAAAAAAAGTTACTCTGAAGCAACTAACAAGACAACAGCATAAGCACATATACCTTCTTCGCGTCCAACGGGGCCTAGTTTTTCATTAGTAGTAGCTTTGATGCCAATTTGATTGGATTCTAATTCTAAAACCGCCGCTAGTTTGTCGCGCATGTTGTGAATATGCGGCTTTAATTTTGGACGTTCTGCTACTACTACCGAGTCAATATTTCCGATCTGCCAACCTTGATCCCGAATCAGTTGATGTACTTGAGTTAATAGTACTAAACTATCTGCTCCCGCCCATTTGGGATCACTAGGTGGAAAATAATAACCAATATCCCCCAAAGATAATGCCCCAAGCATGGCATCCATAATCGCGTGAGTAAGCACATCAGCATCACTGTGTCCCAACAAACCCAGTTCATGGGGAATTTGAATTCCACCTAAAATCAAAGCGCGATCGCTCACCAGTTGATGAATATCGTAGCCGTTACCAATACGAATTTTAGTCATTTGTTATTAGTCATTAGTCATTTGTCATTTGTCAGGAGTTAGCAATTATTTTCCTCCTGCTTCCCCTGCTTCCCCTGCCTCCCCTGCCTCCCCTGCTCCCCCTGCTTCCATTTCTCCAGCAGATCAGGGCGGCGATCGCGGGTTTTTTGAATTTGTTGTTCGTAGCGCCATCGGGCGATCGCTGCGTGATTTCCACTGAGCAAGACATCAGGCACTTTCAAACCGCGAAAATTGGCAGGACGAGTATATTGGGGATAGTCCAACAACCCTTCCTCAAAACTTTCTGCGGTGAGGGACTCAGTTTTGGCTACGGTTCCTGGTATTAGACGCACTACGCCATTAATCAAAGCCATTGCTGGAATTTCCCCGCCAGTCAGAATAAAATCGCCTAAAGATACTTCACGAGTTACCAAATGCAGCACCCTCTCATCAACTCCTTCGTAATGCCCGCAAATAACCACTAGCTGGTCATAATTTGTCGCTAATTCTTTTAAAAGAGGTTGATTAATTGTTTGGCCCTGTGGACTCATCAAAATTATTTCTCTTCGGGGTAGAATCGGCAGCGACTCCACAGCGCTAAAAATAGGTTCTGGCTTCATTAGCATCCCGACGCCGCCACCGTAGGGTTCATCATCTACCTTTCGGTGCTTGTCAGTGGTAAAGTCCCGTGGATTAATCAGATGCACTTGGGCAATCTGTTTGGCTAAGGCTTTACCCAGTAACCCCGAATTGAGAACAGAGTTAAAACAGTCAGGAAAAAGTGTAACTATATCAAAGCGCACAGTTATTCGTATTCGAGGACACTAATCTTAAATTTGGATGTCTAGCAAACAACGCCAAGCCGAGGTCGAGTCAAACTCCAGTTAAACTTTATCAATAGTATCTAAAACTACCAGGTCTCTTGGATTTTAGATGGGATCAAAAGTTTTTCTAATTACTTAATTTATGTTTAAATGTTGTCACAACTACATTTAAATTAATAATCATATCAAGTTAACAACTTCCAGGATGCATCGATCCAGCCTCAGAAAAAAGCGTAGTTTTAACTGCTCGTCCCCAGCCCTAGAGGGGGAATCTAGCCCCCTAAAGACTATTTTGCCCTGCTGCAAGTGGACAGGTGAAAAACAAGGCTCTGGCTTTGAGAAATGGGAACGAACACGTTTAGACTGAGGCAACGCGAGCGTTAAGCGAGAATTTGGAGAGTGGCTGACTCAGTTCCAAACTTCCAAAAAGTGTCCTCTCAAAGAAGCAAAGCGCAAAAATCATGGCTGCAACTGAACCTTGTTAAATTCACCTGAAGTTGTTGACAGGAGAAACACAATGCCGCAATTACAAGCTAAATCGCTAGAAATGAGGACACCCCAAGCAACTAAAACCGCCGTTCTGGTTATCGGAGGCGCAGAAGATAAAGTTCATGGGCGCGAAATCCTACGAACTTTTTTTGGACGTGCTGGTGCTAGTAAGGCTTATATTACAATTATTCCATCTGCCTCTCGCGAACCCGCCATCATCGGTGGTAGGTATATTCGCATTTTTGAAGAAATGGGTGCTCAGAAGGTAGAGATTTTAGACATCCGCGAACGGGAACAGTGTGAAGCTTCCCAGATCAAAGCATCCTTAGAAGCCTGTAGTGGGGTGTTTTTGACAGGAGGAGACCAACTGCGTCTTTGTGGCGTATTGGCAGATACGCCAGCAATGGAAATTATTCGGCAGCGGGTGAGGGCGGGGCAACTTACGCTAGCAGGCACAAGTGCAGGAGCGGCAGTGATGGGGCATCATATGATTGCCGGCGGCGGTAGTGGAGAGTCGCCAAATCGTTCCCTAGTCGATATGGCAACGGGTTTGGGATTTATTCCTGAAGTAATCGTTGACCAACACTTTCACAACCGGAATCGAATGGGGCGACTGATTAGTGCGATCGCAGCTCACCCCGATCGCTTAGGTATTGGCATTGACGAAGATACTTGTGCAGTGTTTGAACGTGATGGTTGGCTACAAGTTATGGGTAAAGGCAGTGTCACCATTGTTGATCCCACTGAAGCCACCCACACTAACGAACCCCATGTCGGTGCTAATGAACCATTAACAGTGCATAATTTACGTCTCCATATCCTCAGCTACGGCGATCGCTTCCACTTGTACCAGCGCACTGTATTGCCTGCTGTACACCGAATCTCCAGCTGACGGGATAGAGTATCTGAGGTTACACTGAGTTGACCGCACATTCATTTCTTACCGTAGAAAAATGATAAGAATACCATGTAAAAAGAAAAAACTGTTTGCAATGAACAGTTTAGCGGTCAATTCCAGTAAGAAACTAGAATTTTGGTTCCGAATCTCCATCTACCTATTCCCATGAGAATCCTCAAGATCCAGACCTTACGCGGCCCAAACTATTGGAGCATTCGACGCCACAAACTGATCGTCATGCGCCTCGATCTAGAAACCCTTGGCGAGACGCCCTCGAATCAAATCCCTGGCTTTTATGAAGGATTAGTTGAGGCGCTGCCGAGTCTGGAGGGTCATTATTGTTCCCCTGGCTGTCGTGGTGGTTTTTTGATGCGAGTCAAAGAAGGCACTATGATCGGCCATATCGTGGAACACGTAGCCCTTGAACTCCAGGAATTAGCTGGTATGCATGTTGGCTTTGGTCGCACCCGCGAAACTGCCACACCCGGAATTTACCAAGTAGTAATCGAGTATCAGAATGAGGAAGCGGGACGCTACGCTGGACGAGCCGCAGTACGGCTGTGCCAGAGTATCGTTGATCGAGGCCGTTATCCCAAAGCAGAACTAGAGCAAGATATCCAAGACCTAAAAGACTTTGTTCGTGATGCATCCTTAGGCCCTTCTACTGAAGCGATCGTCAAAGAAGCAGAAAAAAGAGGTATTCCCTGGATGTCTCTGGAAGCCCGCTTTTTGATTCAGCTAGGCTACGGCGTGAATCAGAAGCGGATGCAGGCCACAATGACTGATAACACCAGCATTCTCGGCGTAGAACTAGCTTGCGATAAAGAAGCCACTAAACGCATTCTCGCTGCCGCTGGTGCGCCAGTACCCAGAGGTACGGTGATCAACTTCTTAGACGATTTGGAACAAGCGATTGAATACGTTGGCGGCTATCCGATCGTCATCAAGCCACTAGATGGCAATCACGGACGTGGGATCACCATTGATATCAGAACTTGGGAAGAAGCTGAAGCAGGATACGAAGCTGCCAGACAGGTTTCCCGGTCAATAATTGTCGAAAGATATTATGTAGGGCGCGACCACAGGGTACTAGTCGTAAATGGCAAAGTAGTAGCAGTTGCCGAACGTGTTCCTGCTCATGTCATTGGCAACGGCAGATCCACTATTGCCGAATTAATTGAAGAAACAAACCTTGATCCAAATCGTGGTGAAGGACACGATAACGTCCTGACCAAGATTGAACTAGACCGCACCAGCTACCAACTGCTAGAAAGGCAAGGCTATACCCTAAATAGCGTCCCACCCAAGGGTACTATTTGTTATCTCCGAGCAACGGCAAACTTGAGTACAGGTGGTAGCGCCGTAGACCGTACCGATGAAATTCACCCAGAAAATCTTTGGTTAGCACAACGGGTAGTTAAGATTATCGGTTTGGATATTGCCGGACTCGATATCGTCACCACGGATATTAGCCGTCCGTTGCGGGAAGTAGATGGCGTGATTGTCGAAGTTAACGCCGCTCCCGGTTTTCGGATGCACGTTGCCCCAAGCGTGGGTATTCCCCGCAACGTTGCTGGCGCAGTGATGGATATGCTGTTTCCCAACGAGCAATCTAGCCAAATTCCCATTCTCAGTGTCACTGGTACTAATGGCAAAACCACTACTACCCGACTACTAGCACATATTTATAAACAGACTGGCAAAGTAGTAGGTTATACTACCACAGATGGGACGTATATCGGTGATTACTTAGTAGAAGCTGGCGATAACACAGGCCCCCAAAGTGCCCACGTCATCCTTCAAGATCCCACAGTAGAAGTAGCTGTACTAGAAACGGCTCGCGGTGGCATTCTTCGCTCTGGATTAGGCTTTGAAGCAGCCAATGTCGGCGTGGTATTGAATGTAGCCTCCGACCATTTAGGAATTGGCGATATAGATACTATTGAGCAGTTAGCTAACCTCAAGAGCGTAGTAGCGGAAGCCGTATATCCGGATGGCTACGCGGTACTTAACGCCGACGATCGCCGCGTCGCCGCCATGTCAGAAAAAACTAAGGCTAATATTGCTTACTTTACAATGAACCCCGACTCGGAATTGGTGCGAAAGCACATCCAAAAGGGCGGTGTAGCAGCAGTATATGAAAATGGCTATTTGTCAATTGTTAAAGGTGATTGGACACACCGGATAGAAAGAGCAGAAAATATACCTTTAACAATGGGCGGACGTGCGCCGTTTATGATTGCCAACGCTTTAGCTGCAAGTTTGGCAGCATTCGTGCAAAACGTCACAATTGAACAGATTCGTTCTGGTTTGAAGACCTTCCGGGCTTCAGTTAGTCAAACGCCAGGACGGATGAATTTATTTAATTTAGGCAACTACCACGCTTTGGTGGACTATGCCCACAACGCAGCCAGTTACGAAGCTGTAGGTTCCTTTGTTCGGAACTGGACTACAGGGCAACGGATTGGCGTAATTGGTGGGCCAGGCGATCGCCGCGATGAAGACTTTGTTACTTTGGGCAAATTAGCAGCACAAATTTTTGATTACATCATCGTCAAAGAAGACGATGACACACGGGGACGCCTACGGGGTTCAGCCGCCCAGTTGATTATTCAAGGCATCACCTCAGTTAAGCCTGATAGCCGCTATGAATCAATTCTGGATGAAACCCAAGCGATAAATAAAGGCTTAGACATGGCTCCTGATAACAGCCTGGTGGTAATTTTGCCAGAAAGCGTTACTCGCGCGATTAAGTTAATTAAGCTGCGTGGTTTAGCCAAGGAAGAGACACACCAACAAAATACTGGCACAACTATCATCGATTCCCAAAATGGAATAGCACCTTCTTCTGTTGTTAATACCCTGCTGTAGTTAGGAATCAGGAGCCAGCACATTCCTTCTTGACTCCTGTCTTCTGACTCCTTTAATTATTGTTTTTCTTCTTCCTGATTGGTTTCCTCGCTGGGAGTTTTCATCTCCTCCTTAAAACCTCGTAGGGTTTTGCCCAGTGCGGTTCCCAGTTCGGGAATTTTTTTTGGGCCGAAAATTAGAATAGCGACTATGCTAATTACAGCTATTTCTGGCCATCCCAGTCCAAACATATAAATTTCCTCTAAGGCATCTGTAATTCAATATAGACATTCATGGCTCAAATCCGATGAGTTCGCCACTAAGTAAGGTAAATTCTAGTAATAAAATTACCATAGCCGTTAATTTCGACTTCCATGTGGGACGCTACGCAAGCGCTCAATCAACTGAGTAATCGAGAGTTGAGCTAACTACGTCCTACACCTTTCAAACCAAGGTGATTGCTGCACTTTCTAGTGGTGCTGATAGCTACTGTGTTAAAGGAATGAATGCAAAGCAATTGGTGAAAGCGATCGCTTGCTCAACTAACTTCCCATTGGATTAGTAATTGGTAAACCTAACCAATCACTTAATTCATGAGCTAACCATTCAAGTTCTACTTCGGATTGAATGCCACCATCGTTTCCACCAATCTGATATTTTTGTACACCTGAGCAAATATATAATTGTGCTGGAACGGCAACTCTAGTGCCTTCAGAGTCTTTAGTAAAGTGCTTGGGAATATAAACCAACTTATTAACACTTTGCCTTGCCGATGGCCGGGGACGCTCAAATTTCCAACGAAACAACTCCCAGCTTAGGGCAATTTGTTTTGGATTCAGGCGTAAGCAGATGCGTCCAAACAAATTAAAGAAAAATTTATACACCATCATCAAGCCAGCACCCCAAAAAGGAACTGAGAACAAGGCAAAGGGGATGTTGGCAGGAAAAGGGGCCGAGAGAGCGCCAATCGTCCAAAACAGGATAAATGAATTCCAGACGATCGCAAATAAACCTGTAAATACTATTGATGCATCAAAACCAGCTGGTGGAATGATAATTTCTAGAGAATCCCCATTTTTGGTTAGTTGAATCTTACTCCCATCTGGTTTGCTCACAACCAAAGCAGGTAAGTTTGTCGCTTGTGGTTTCTCTAAAGCTGCGATCGCTTGGGTAGCAGAACTAAAACGCCGTTCTAAGCTGGGTTCAATCATCCACTTTAGCCACTTGCTAAAGCTGGGACTGACATTAGCGGCTTGTTCAAACTGAATGCGAAAATCCTTTTGCGGTAAATCGGCTGGGTGATTACCCGTCATTAAATAAATTAAGGTTGCGCCTAAACTATAAAGGTCAGAGGCTGCAACAGTGCGTCCACCAAATTGCTCTGGTGGCATATAGCCATAGGTTCCTACCACAGTTCTTGTGCCGCTTTCTGTGGCGAGGACAGTCTGTACTGAGCCAAAATCTACCAAATAAACTTGACCAACATTATTACCAGAACGCTCCCCTAATAAAATATTGCTAGGCTTAATATCACGGTGAATTACAGGCGGATGTAGCTCATGTAGGTAAATAAGAATCTCTAAAAGCGCTTTGGCTATCTGTTTGACTTCAGCTTCTGTAAAAGTTCGCCCAGATTGTAAGTATTGTTCTAAAGTTTTTGCTGGGATATAAGTTTGTACCAAAGCAAATCCTTTGATGGTTGGTAAATTTACCTCAAAATAGTTTAAATAGCGTGGAATTAAGGGATGTGCTAGGTTTTTTAAGGTTTCGGCTTCTCGCTCAAACAGCTTTAAATCATCCCATTCAAAGTCGTCACCAAAAGAAAGTAACTTGATGACAACTAATTCCTGAGTTTGCAAATCACGAGCTAATAGCGTCCGCCGCCCTGCCTTTTTTCCTAGTAACTGCTGAACTTCATAGCGCTCATCTAATATTTCGCCAATCATTATGGTTTCTTATAATGCTACGTTTGAAAAGTTTTTAGAGCTTATAGCTTTTCAATTTGGCAAATCGATATCTTTAGTATAATTGCGTAATTCTATGCCCTCCCAACTTTGGCCTTATATTACACCTGGTATTCCCGATGAATTGTTTGAAAATTTGCCAGGAATTCCCCTGAGCCAGCGAGAAGTTAGACTGCTGTTAATTGCCCAACTGCGACTAAAATCAGATTCTGTGTTGTGGGATATTGGCGCAGGGACGGGGACAATTCCGGTAGAAGTGGGGTTATTGTGTCCAAAGGGAAAGATTATCGCTATAGAAAGGGATGAAGAAGTAGCTAATCTGATCAAGCGTAACTGCGATCGCTTTGAAGTGAAAAACGTCCAAGTAATTGAAGGTAGCGCCCCAGAGTGTTTACATGATCTTAAGGTTACGCCTCACCGTGTTTGTATCGAGGGAGGACGCCCCATTCAAGAAATTCTGCAAGCAGCATGGCATTATTTGCCACCATCCGGTCGGGTTGTAGCTACAGCTGCTAATCTAGAAAGTCTGTATGCTATTTCCCAGAGCTTTTCTCTGTTAAGGGCTAGAAATATCGAAGTCGTTCAGTCTGCGGTTAACCGCTTAGAGACGCGTGGCTTTTCTCAAACCTTTACCGCCGTTGATCCCATTTTTATCCTCAGTGGTGAGAAACTTGATTAGGGAATGGGTCATGGGGCATAGGGCATTGCAAGAGACTACAAGGGAAGGGGGGAAACAGAGATAAGGAAGTTAAGGGTAGCAGGGGAAGCAGGAGAAGAAAGAATAACTAATTAATAAATGCCCCATGCCCAATGCCCAATGCCCACTTGCCCTGAGCGTTAGCGCAGCGTCTCGTAGAGAAGTCGAAGGGATGCCCAGCGCCTAATGCCCAATGCCCAATGCCCAATGCCCCATATTTAATACTTCTATGCCTTGGTCTCGGATTATTAGTGGAATTGTTGCAATCGCTCTTGCTCTCTCTGTGACCCTTTTGGGGGGTTGGTACTTTACCATCATTTTTGCGGTTATCATCTTTTTGGGTCAACAGGAATATTTTAATTTGGTGCGAGCCAGAGGTATCGCTCCCGCAGCTAAAACGACTATGGTTGTCAGCCAAGTTTTGCTGGTAATTTGTACTCTTGATGGCAGTTTAGCTGACGCTGTGATGCCAATTGCTGGCACACTTATTTGTTTTTACTTGCTGTTTCAGCCTAAATTTGCCACGATCGCTGATGTTTCCGCTTCTATTATGGGGCTATTTTACGTAGGTTATTTGCCAAGTTACTGGGTGCGATTACGAGCAATTGATAGTGCTGCTTTTAGCAACCTCCCTTTCGGAGGTTACTGGCCCACAACTTGGACAGATTTCTGGGAAAAGGCAAATTCCGCTTCTTTAGCACAAGGTTTTACAGCAACACTGCTGACTTTTTTGTGTATTTGGGCAGCGGATATCGGTGCTTACACTATTGGCAAATTCTTTGGAAAAACCCGTCTCTCTGAGATTAGCCCGAAAAAAACTGTAGAAGGTGCTGTCTTTGGCATTACTTCAAGTGTTGCTGTAGCTATAGCAGGAGCCTATTATCTACACTTGCCCAGTTCCCCCTTCAGTGGTTTAGCATTGGGTTTACTAATTGGCATTGCTAGTCTTTTGGGGGATCTTACCGAGTCTATGCTCAAGCGAGATGCTGGAGTTAAAGATTCTGGGCAGTTAATCCCCGGACACGGTGGTATTTTAGACCGTACTGATAGTTATATTTTCACTGCTCCTTTGGTTTACTATTTTGTGACACTACTGTTGCCGCTACTATAACGGTTCTCAACTTAAGTACAAACTCCTTTAAAATCTCGTTTCCAACCTCTGGCTGGAAATTCTCTTCATTGGGCTGCTGCCAAAAGTTTTGAGGTGGCAGCCCAATACTTCTCGGTTAAGGGGAAAAGGGGAAAGGGAAAAAGGGAAAGAAAAAACCTTTAACCCTTACCCTTTACCCTTTACCCCAAACCCGATTCCGAGTTAAAAATGCTTAACCGAAAAGTATTGGGTGGCAGCCCTGTCATTAGCTATTTCCAGTCAGAGACTCTTGACGAGGCAATCTATCAAAGCTGTGTCTATTGTTTTTACGTTGAGTTGGCACTAATGAGCATTGCTGTGCCCCTTGCATAGACTGCATCCAAATGATTACTGCTATATAGCGCTAAGGATCTGTTCTTGTTAGGTCTGTATTAGACTAAACCCCGAAGCGCTATAGAGACATTGCTTACTATATTTATTTAAAAAAGAGTTGAGTAATCTGCAAGAATAAAAAACACCAACTCTATTCAGTATACTGAAGTAAATCTGATTAAATTCAAAGCTATTAGGAACAAATTCAACGTTATGGAATGAAAAAGATACGAAGATTGGTTATACAAGTAATTAAAATTTTATGAAGATGGCTCAGTAATTAAAGATGTAATGAAGACTACTCAGTAAATATTGCAGACTCTAAATCTATGTGATTTTATGGAGATAAGAAATACATCACGCAAGTTTCGCTTTCACTAACAGTATTTACCATAAATTACTGAGATTAAAAGTAAAGCAATTGCTTTGATTTAAAGTTATTACTAGGAGTCTCAAATAAAAATGATTAGTTTTAAATCTAGATTACTCAATGCAACTTTAGCTGTTGCTGCTGCACTTCCCTTGGCTACTGCTGGATTGTTTACCTCTGCGGGGTCTGCTCAAGCATACATTGGTTCATTCACGTTTGACGGAGATGGTACTATAGCCAACATCCACAAGACTGGCGTAGACTTTCTTACTAATCCAGGAAGAATTGAGTTAGGTGCCAAAAAAGGAGATTTTTCTGGCGATTCCTTCGGAAATATTTACGACTTCTTGACTCCGCTTGGTGGACCTTCTACGTTGTTTATAGACCTCGATCCGGTTGCTAATGGCGCAAAGGAACTATCTTTAACCAGTGTCTTGGCACCAACTTTTGGAACAGTGTTTGGAGGAGCAACGATCAGCTTTAATTTCTCCGGAGTCTTTGAAGATGGAAGTAAGGCAATAGGAAACATTGATTTCACTACTTTTGACTTTGATTCAGAGGAAGCAGTAAGTACTGCATACACTGCTGGTACAACAATTACTGGAAGTTTTAAAGGTGTCACAGTATCATCTGTTCCCGAACCTGCTACACTGCTAGGACTGGGTTTAATCGGTGCCTCAATGACCGTAGTTCGCCGTCGTAAAGTTGCAAAAGCTTAGTTTGTACAGACTACTTTCACTATAAACAAGTTGATTTTCACTCTGGTTGAAATGTAACCTTTTTACTAACCAGAGTGAAACTTTTTAGTGTAAGTAGACTTAAGCTGATTGCAAAGATTGTTTCGCTTCAGTTGCGATCGCTTCTACTTCATCATCAGCCAGAGTTTGTAATATAGATTTGGCTTCTGCACCACCCAAACGAGACAAGGCTTGTACAACTCTGTAACGAATTTGCCAATCTGGATTAGTAGCATAGGGGGCCAATAGAGGAACTGCTTGTACATCTCCCAAGTCACCCAAAGAACTAATAGCAGCAGTTTGGACTAATTCGTTTTCTGATGAAAGCGCCTCTTTGAGTAGTTCAAAGGCTCGTGGATCGCCTAACTCTCCTAATGTGGCGATAATACTGAATTGTATTAGCCATTCAGTAGTTGTATGGTAAAGGTGCTGCAAGTCTTCAAAAGCTTCATGTAACTTCAGAGCGCCTAAGCAGTCTGCTGCTGCTGCTTGTACATCTACTTCTGAGTCATGAAGCAAGCGATCGCGCAAGATATCCAAGGATAACTGTAAATCTTGTGTTCCAAGTGTATCCATTTGGCTCACCGCCGAGTAACGGACACGAGAATTGCTATCGCCAATAGCACTTTGAATTAATTCAAAGCCGATCGCAGGTTCCAATTGGCGGATTTGATTTACTGCACGTAAGCGATCGCCTAAATCCTCAGAACTTAGCAATTGCTTAACAGACTCCGAAGTAATACTCATTTAGTTATCCTTGATTTTCAAAGGTGTAAAAAAAGAGTCAAAAGTCAACACAACAGCCAAGTGTCATAAAACTCTTGACTAATGACCAATGACTAATGACAACTGACTAATCTTGACTTGCTGCCATTGCCCGAATAATATCACCACGAGTGAGGATACCAATTACTTGACCCGTGCCGTCAAGTACTGGCAATCGGTGAACGCTGCGATCGTGCATGATTGTAGCGGCTTCCCTTAAAGTTTTATCAGGGGAAATAGTGATCGGGTTTTTACTCATCACCTCCCCAACGGTTTGCCCTAATGCCTTGTGCAAATCACGTTCGTATGTAGCAGGATTTTTTAAATAGATAACGCTATCAAGAAACATGATGTACGCAGGTGGAGTAACACCAGTCTCTTGCCACATTAAATCGGTTTCTGATATAATACCCACCAATTTACCAACATCATCCACAACAGGTAATCCGCTGATGTGGCGTTCTGCAAGAATTTGGATAGCTTCATTCAATGGAGTTTCTGGCCGGACGACAATTGGATCGCGGCTCATCACATCGGCAACGGTTTTAGGCATTTATTTATTGACACCTTTATCAAAGTCCATGCGCTTATTGTAGAAAATTGCGGGACTCAACCTGATGCAATTAATAGATTGTTACGGTATGGGGCATGGGGCATGGGGCATGGGGCATTGGGCATTGGGCATTGGGCATGGGGCATTGGGCATTGGGCAT
>NZ_JAYGHD010000081.1:0-17964 GCF_034932245.1 Nostoc sp. UHCC 0251 | reverse complement strand
CACAAAAACTGCATGAACAAAAACCGCCTAAAAACCCACAAAGTCAACAGCCTAGTCTGAGACTGCTAAGGAAATTAAAAAATTAGTAGAAGAAATCAAGTCACAGCCATCAGTTGTCAATAACTTTGCGAAATTAGCAGAAGAAATAAAAGCTGAGAAAGGTGCAATGGTTGCTCAACAAATCACAATTGGGCAACAGACCAATACTTACAACTGACTACAGTCGTCTCAAGGGGAGGATGGGACAAAGTTAACTCCCGATGACTGGCGTAAAGTTTGCACCGTAATGCTAAAAAGTCAGCAGGAGGCTGCAAGACTCAGACGCGAAGCTACAGAACAAGGTTTTGAAATTAACGTTTATGTTCCCTTGGGCTTGGTGGAACGCAAACAACAGCAACGCCGACAGCTAAATGAAGATCGAGATAAAGAGGATGTCTATAAGTTAAGCGAAGAAGTCATTGTCAAAACCTATGAACATAACGCATTTATCACAGAAGTCACAGCACAACAAGCACAAAGAGACAAAAAGCATGTTGCTATCATTGGCGAACCGGGAGCAGGTAAGACAACTTTATTGAGTACCATTGCTTCCTCTCTTGAAGACAAAACTCAAAATTTAATTATCTATATTTCTCTCGCCAATTTACAGGGAAGAACCATTGAGGACTATTTACTCAAGCAATGGCTTCCTGAAGCGATGAGATTAGTTAAATCTGATATTGTCGTCACGCCAAAAGTTGAATGTCAATTAATTGAGTGTTTTAGTAAGGGGAGAGTTTGGCTACTGTTAGATGGTGTGGATGAAATAGGTGAAAATTCACCTGTGCAAGCATTAGCAAAAATCAATCAAGAACTGACAGCATCTCTGAGACAGGCGCGGGTGGTGTTAACTTGTCGATTAAATGTTTGGGATGCCAAGGTTAATAATACACTCTCAGGATTTGATACTTATAAAACCCAAGAGTTTAAACCAGAACAAACTGATGACTTTATTCAGCAGTGGTTTGAGTATGCTAAGGATTCCCAAAAAGGGGAGATACTCAAATCAAAATTAAAAGAAACTAAACATGAAAATATTCGGAAATTAGTGACAAGCCCTCTGCGTTTGTCGCTATTATGTCAGACTTTTTATCAGGATAGACAAGGAGAATTACCAGAAACGAAAGCTGCACTTTACCAAAAGTTTACTCGCTATTTCTATGAATGGAAATCGGAGTTATTTCCTGGGCTATATCAATCTGATGATTTAAAGGATAAATTACACCACTCTTTAAGCAAATTAGCCTTTGCAGGTATTAATAGTAGTGCGAAGTTTCGCTTGCCAAAAAGTTTAGCACGTCAAGTAATGGATGAAAACCTGTTTAAGTTAGCCTGTGATGTTGGTTGGTTAAATTTAGTAGAAAGAGTAACGGAAACTGAGGAAGAAGTTTATGCTTTTTTTCATCCTAACTTTCAGGAATATTTTGCAGCGTTAAGGGTGAGTGATTGGCATGATTTTCTTGATCATGTTCCTGGCAACCTAACACGAGGAACTTATCGCATCTTTGAATCACAATGGAGAGAAGTGATTTTGCTGTGGTTGGGACGAAGAGAAGAAACAATAATACAGCAGCAGCAAGAGTTTCTTGATGCTTTGGTGAATTTTAAAGATAGATGTGGTAAGTGGAATAGAAAAGATGTAGTTAAAGGATTTTATGAATATCGCGCTTATTTTTTAGCTGCCGCAGGAATCACAGAGTTTAAAGGTTATTCTAAAACAGATAAATCTAGAGCAGAGAAACTAGTAAAGCAAATTGCCAAGTGGACAATTAATGGTTTAAGTTTAATTGAACAGGAAGCTAGGTCAGCACTGCAACAGACAGACCGTATAAAAGCGATCGTCACCTTGGTGCAACTGCTACAATCAACTACTGTGGATGAGGACACCCGTAGGGAGGCAGCATTTAGCTTAGGAAAAATCGGCACTGGCAATGAAATTGCGATCAAAGCCTTGGTGCAACTGCTGCAATTAACTACTGTGGATGAGGACACCCGTAGGGAGGCAGCATTTAGCTTAGGAAGAATCGGCACAGGCAATGAAATTGCGATCACCGCTTTGGTGCAACTGCTGCAATCAACTACTGTGGATGACTACACCCGTCGGCGGGCAGCAGATAGCTTAGAGAAAATCGACCCAAGCAATGAAATTGCGATCACCGCCTTGGTGCAACTGCTGCAATCGACTTGGATAACAACGACTGTGGATAACTATAAATGCTTGTATAAATACGTTATCCGCCAGATGGCAGCAGAAAGCTTATGGGAAATCGGCACTGGCAATGAAATTGCGATTTCCGCTTTGCTGGAACTGCTACAATCAACGACTGTGGATGACTACACCCGTTTGCTGGCAGCACATAGCTTAGGGAAAATCAACTCAGGCAATGAAATTGCGATTTCCGCTTTGCTGGAACTGCTGCAATCAACTACTGTAGATGACTATATCCGTCAGATAGCAGCATATAGCTTAGGAAAAATCGGTACAGGCAATAAAATTGCGATCACCGCTTTGCTGGAACTGCTGCAATCAACTACTGTCGATTTCCTCATCCGTTGGTCGGTAGCAAAAAGCTTAGGGAGAATGGACTCAGGCGATGGAATTGTGATCGCCACCTTGGTGGAACTGCTGCAATCAACAACTGTGGATCACGACACCCGTCGGAACATAGCAGAAGGTTTAGGTAAAATTGACCGATGCAATGAAATTGCGATTACCGCCTTGGTGGAACTGCTACAATTAACGGCTGTCGATTTCTCCACCCATCGGCGGGTAGCAGAAAGCTTAGGAAAAATCGATCCAGGCAATGAATTTGCGATCGCCGCCTTAGTGCAGCTGCTGCAATCAACTACTGTGGATGACGATACCCGTAGGCAGGCAGCAGATAGCTTAGGGAAAATCGGCACAGCCAATGAATTTGCGATCGCCGCCTTGGTGGAACTGCTGCAATCAACAACTGTGGATCACGACACCCGTACGCAGGCAACAGAAAGCTTAGGGGAAATCGGCACAGGCAATGAATTTGCGATTGCCGCTTTGGTGGAACTGCTGCAATCAACTACTGTGGATGATGATACCTGTAGGCAGGCAGCAGATAGCTTAGGGGGAATTATACAGAATAATCAGCATCGCATTGAGGTAGTCAAAGCTTTAAGCGGTTATTGGCAATTAGATAATAATTACTACCATTTAGCCTGGAAATGCGCCCAAAATATGCCTTACCCCGATTTCTATCAAGCTTGGCATCAGCATAATTTTGCTACTCGTGCAATGCGAAGCTTAAAGAAAATCCTCTTCACACGAATAATTTGAGTAATTTTGCGGCAGCGACGTTACAAATCAAGTTCCCGCGACGCAACAGCTTATCAATTTGTTACCAAAACAGAAGCGGACGTTAAGAATAAAGTTGTTTTCGTTACCCCAACTTGTGCGTTCGTTCACAACACAAGTTGTTTCGTTCAGAACGCTTATCCGTTGTTACAGAAAACTTGTCCGTTCGTCCAGAACACAAGTTGTTTCGTTCAGAATGCTTATCCGTTGTTACAGAAAACTTGCCCGTTCGTCCAGAATGCTTGTGTTTTTGTGACAAAACTTATGTCTTCGTTCACAACGCTTAAACAAAACTTATAAATTAAGTTGTTTCGTTAAGAACGCTTATCTATTTGTGACAACGCTTATGCGATCATTACCATAGCTTAAATAAAACTTATGAATAAAGTGGTTTGGTTAAGAACACTTATCTATTTGTGGCAAACGCTGATGCGATCGTTGCCATCCTAAAATCCAAGGACAGAAAATGCTAAGATTCCAATCAAATATGGCATTTGCACAGCTATGACAACCACGCTGCACAAATCAATCTCCTTAGCAGAGTTTCTCAAACTGCCAGAAACAGAACCTGCTAGTGAATTTATCGATGGTCGTATCTACCAGAAACCAATGCCACAAGGCAAACATTCCCGGCTACAACTAAAACTTTGTAACGCAATTAGCCAAATTGCTGAAGAACAAGAAATTGCCTTGGCTTTTCCAGAATTACGCTGTACCTTTGGTGGACGTTCGATTGTACCAGACGTGAGTGTATTTGTTTGGGAACGCATTCCCTTTGATGCTAATGGGGAAATTGAAAATACCTTTGGTATTTATCCTGATTGGACAATTGAAATTCTTTCACCAGAACAGAACACAACCAAGGTAATTATAAATATTCTTCAAAGAATAGTCAATAAAAATGATTAATATTTAGTTAAAAAATGTAAGATTAATATCCGAGATTTTTTTTAATTTTGAAAAATTAATCCGAGGAGTTTTAGGTGACAAAAAACAATAAAAAAAAGGCTATCGCTCAAGCTATTTTCACAGTCGTTGCTCTGGGTTGGGTGATAATGCAAGTGGAATCAGCACAAGCTGCTACCTTGGTGGTTAACAATCTCAATGATAGTGGCGTTGGCTCGTTGCGAGACACTATCGACATTGCAAATAGCAATGACGTAGTAGAGTTCTTATTGGAAAGTCATCCTAGTACAATTAGCCTAACGAGTGGGGCACTTGCAATCGCAAAAAATCTCACTATTAATGGCCCAGGTGCTAATTTACTTACCATCAGTGGCAATAATCAATTCCCCGTGTTTGACATTAGCGCCGCAGATGTTACATTTTCTGGGCTAGCGATCGCTGGTAATATTAATGCTTACAATTCTAGTAACTTAACGTTTACCAATAGCACCATCAACGGCGACAATGTGAATATAGATGATAACCTAACACTTATCAATAGCACTATCAACAGCCGGGATTTGGCGATCAAGGGTGGACTAACAGGAATCGATGATAGTAATGTAAACGTTTTAAATAGCACCACCATCGGCAGCAATTTAACTAGTTCTAGCGGCAATTGAACTATATCTAATCGCAGCCTGCAAATTAACGGTGGTAGCGATAATTCAGGAGCAGCAGGCAACATAACTGTTACAGCCGACGATAGCGTTGTTGTGACAGGTAGTCAGGTAACGATTCCCATTAGCACCAGCGGCAATTCTGGGCAAATTAACGCTGGTAACATTAATTCAGGAGCAGCAGGCAACATTACTCTTACAACCGGTACCCTTTTACTGACAAGAGTACCCGAACCAAGTGCGATCGCTGCTGGTAACATTAATTCAGGACTAGGAGGCAACATAACTATCAACTCTGGCCCTTTGATAGTGAGACCCGGTGCTATTATATCCAAACCAGTACCCGAACCAAGTGCGATCGCTGGTAGTATAATGACTGTTGGTTTGGCTTGGTTTGCGAAGAGAAAGCAAGCAGCATTTCGCAAGACGAAGGTATAATTACGTATTAGAATAAATCCGCAAATACTTTAAATACGAAGCCCGCTCAGACTTCTCTCTGCGCGGGCTAATTATTTTATTGTCCCTGAAACTAAAATACTTTCAGGAAGCTTAATCAAGCCTCAACTTTTACACCTTTCCAAAAGGCGACATGGCCTTCAATATTCTTAGCCTTCTCCTTGGCGCTGGGATAGTACCAAGCAGCATCTTTGTTGGTTTGTCCATCAACTTCAATACTGTAGTAGCTGGCGACACCTTTCCAAGGACAAGTACTGTGGGTGTTACTGTCTGTGAAGTACTGCTTGTTAATGCTGTCAGCAGGGAAATAATGGTTGTTTTCCACAACGACGGTATTATCACTCTCGGCTAAAATAGCTCCGTTCCAAATTGCTTTCGGCATAAGTGAGTTTGCAAATAAACTATACACTTAACATTTTGACACTATCAGCTTACCTTCTCGGCTACTTTACCAGAGAGTTCATCCAAGCTCAACTTAAGCTGTTAACAGTCAAATAGGCGATCGCCTGAGCTTCTCACCACAAAAAACAACGATTGCTCCACATTGACTAAGTGCATAATGTTACCTTTTAGGCGTAAATGAGGAGAATTCAGGAGTGCTGTTAGGGAGTTATTAATCTTCCCCTGCTCCCCTGCTCCCCATCTCTTACTTTCTACCCTCATACAGCGACATCACTGCGTTGGTAGTTTTGGATGTGTATTTGAATACTTTGCCACGATGCCAGAAATCTCAGGGTTGTAAAGCCTCAGATAATTCCAGTAGTTGCCAAATACTTGACGCACATAATTTTTAGTTTCATCAAAGGGAATTTCTTCAACAAATTCGTCTGGATCTTGTGTAGTTAGAGTTTGCAGCCATTTGGAGACATTACCGGGGCCAGCATTGTAACTGGCGATCGCGAGCAAGGAATTATTGTTATATTGCTCATGGGTATGATCCAAATACCATGTACCCATCATGATGTTATCGTTTGGATTTTCTAGACTTATTGTTTTGAAATCCACTTTGATTTGTGGGGCAATCCATTTAGCTGTACTCGGCAAAACCTGCATTAAGCCAGTAGCATCAGCGATGGATTTGATTTTTGGTTGAAACCGTGACTCTTGTCGCATCAAAGCAGTGACTAGCAAGGGATTGAGTTGACGATCAGTAGACCACTTTTCAATCTCTCGAAGATAGGGAAAGGGATAACGGGCTTGCCAGTAGGTGATTTGTTTGCTCAGAGCCTCATATTGGGCAAGTTCAGCTGGTGTTTCCCGGTCTTCCAATTTAGAAATTTTGTCAATTCCTATGAGATTTTCTCCCTTTGCCAAGTGCATCAACCCTTCAGTAAATTGCTCTGCTACCGTTGGCTGAATTTTGTTTTGAAATTCTGTTTGCCATTGTAACCAGGCATCGCGGTCTTGACCTAGCAGATACAGTTCTTTGAAAGTTTCAGAACCAGCAGGTGGTAATGGACGCTGGGGTGTGATTATTTCCGGGTTCATGACGCGCACGTTGTCAAAGTTGCCAACATTTAGCCCCAACATTGTCGCGGCTCGCCATGCATAGTATGAGTATGGAAACTGGCTAACCACATACTCATAAGCAGTTTGAGATTCCTGTTGTTTCCCTAGTGAAGCTGCCCATTTTCCTACCCAAAAGCCTGCCCTTGGAGCCAAAATACTGTTGGGATTGTTGTTGACAATTGGTTCTGCCCATTGCCAAGCACCGACGTAATCTTTAGCTTTGGCTTTATCTTGGGCTATTTTCCAGCGGTACTCTGCCGCTTCATTAGAATTGCCGTATTTGGCTATGAGTAATTGCCACGCTGCACTAGCTGCTTTTTGATCCTTGAGAGTTTGGAGAATTTTAGCTTTTTGTACCAGTGCAGTACCAGCTTGTTTCGGAAATTTACTAATTACTTGGTCAAGATAGGGTAAGCCGTCTTTACCTGTTTTTGCGGTTTCTGCTAACCGTAGTAGCGCAGTCCCAGTTTCCTCAGCATTTGGAAATTGCTGTACTAGTAGTTTATAAGTGGCGATCGCTTTTTCTCTATCTTTGCCCCCTACCTGTAAGCCTCGTGCAGTGCGGTAGAGGTTGCGCGATGTTTTAGGTGCTTTGGCATAAGCATTCGCGGCTTTGAGAAATTGATTATTTTCCCAATAGCTTGTACCAATGAGTTCCCAATCTTCGGGTTTGAGATTTGGCTGTTTTACCAACTGATCCAAAACGCCCACTATCCCAGGTTGATCGTAGGCATATTTAGCCAAAATCAATTGTAATTGTGGCTGATTGGGATTTTCTTGCAAGCGTTTCCGAATAATTTCCCAAGTTAGAGGATTGGAAGGAAATTGAGCGATCGCTATTTCTTGTTGCTTCGGTAGGGCAATCAGATATAGTGCTTTTACTGCGGCCGCTTCTTTGGGATACAGTTTCAGTACACTTTGCCTGAGATCCGAGGCTTTACCGTCCTCACCCAGCATATCTTGTGCCTGCGCCTGTTTTAGCAAAATGTAGGGCGCAAGAATAGGATAGTCTTTCTCTAACCCTTGGAGTAAAGCCAGGGCTTTTTGCGCTTGGGTTCTTTCAATATAATCACTCGCCAAAAGATAACGAGCGCGATTTCGGTCAGGCGAAGGCGACTGTCCTGCAATCTCTGCTAGTTTTGCCGCCCGTTCTGGCAAAGATTGTGATATCAGTGGAAGGACGGTTGATTGGGCAATACTAGCATCAGATATTTCCTCTGCCTGATTCTGACTCAGTTTGAGCCATTGCCCAAGGGATTTACCAATCTCAGGTGCTGATACCATTGCCCCAGCTAAAAAGGCAAACAGTGCCGCACCCGCAATTATCGAAATTTGCTTTTTTTGTAGTTTCTTCAGCATGAATACCCGCTGAAAAGTTCCGGTGAATTTCTTGAAACTTTAACACTCTTAACCATCAGTGTTACCAATTTTTAATTTTAGATTTTTAATTTTATGTAGAAAAATCCTGATTTTCAATCCTACGGTTGCTAGTACTGAGTGGATAGCACACGTTAAATACTATTACATCTATCTTGGGTACTAGCTTTTAGCAGTAATCTTATCCATACTCTTAACTCCAGAATCCATAATAGCGCACCTCATAGAATCCTCTCCTTACATCCCAAACCCCATTCGACATCAATGCAAAAATTAAGGTGGGCATTTGCTAGACACTTAAGGATGTGAAAACTACGATGATTTATACCCTGCTTCTTAAGTGCGATCACCCGATCTTGTAGAATGCGTTAGCGATCGCGTAACGCATCACCCAAAACTGGCTATAGCAATTTCTCCATTCTTTGGGTAGCCAATTCGTGAGCGTTTATTTACAGCTACAGCGATCGGACTGTAAAAAGTTAGGCTAATTTGCAAGCAATGCGATCGCGCTGAATTAGAGATAATATTTCTATGATTCAGTAATTCTCTATCATCTATGACTCAAGCCATACCCAAGCTAGTAACCTTTGAGGAATTTGTCGATTGGCTACCCGAAATTCGACGAGTCCGCTACGAACTACATAAAGGAGAAATTGTTGAGATGGCACAACCAGTAGGGGAACACGAAGAAGTTAAAGGATTTCTAGGTATCAAAATTTCTGTTGAAATCCAACGTCTAGGATTCCCCTACTTCATGCCCAACCAAGCTATAGTTAGACCTCCTGAAAAAGATTCTGGTTACTTTCCAGATGTGTTGGTGCTAAACCGTGCAAATCTGGAAAACGAAAAATTATGGAAAAAAGAATCTACTGTTAGTTTGGGTGCATCAATACCTTTGGCAATTGAGGTTGTATCAACTAACTGGCGAGACGATTATTACTTGAAGTATGCTGACTATGAAGAGATGGGTATCCCAGAATACTGGATTGTCGATTATGCTGCCTTGGGTGGACGTAATTTTATCGGTAATCCCAAACAACCGACAATCACCGTGTGTAACTTGGTTGATGAGGAATATCAAATAAGTAAGTTTCGAGATAACGATCGCATTATTTCCCAAACTTTCCCTGAATTGAATCTCACCCCAAACCAGATTTTTCAAGCTGCTGTAGTGTAGCGTTTATGTTTTGCTAATTCTGGAGTCCGTCCCTTCAAGCCAATCATCAACTTCAGCATAAACACTTTTAAAACGGGTACTCGCTGCAAAAACCATAAACCCAGGCGACGCACGACTACTATAGGTAAGAAATTATTAGAAAACATCCGATCTAATAAATCAGTGAAACCTAAAATAGTCAGGTTTTCCAGCTTGCGCCAGCGTTCATAACCTTTGAGAATTTGAATATCGCCGATATCTTTACCCGCTTGGTGCGCTGTTTGGATTACTTGCGCCAAAGCTGCTGCATCCCGAATTCCCAGATTTAAACCTTGTCCACCCACAGGATGGCAATTGTGCGCCGCATCACCAATTAATGCCAGTCGGGGGAGAACATAGCGATCGCTTTGCATGAGTTGTACTTGGAATACAAAGCGATCGCCTAGTAATTCCAATTTACCCATTTGATTACCATAGCGACGGGTAAGTTCTGCCAAAAATTGCTCATCATCTAAAGCACATAAAGCTTTTGCTTCTTCGTGAGGGGCTGTCCACACAATGCGGCAACGGTTCCCCGGTAAAGGTAAAATCGCAAAGGGCCCGCTAGACCAAAATCTTTCGTAAGCGGTATTGTTGTGAGGTTTTTCTGGTTTGACAAATGCCACGATGCAAGACTGCCAATATTTCCAGCCAGAAGTTTTGATGCCAGCAGCTTGACGAATTGGCGATCGCGCCCCATCTGCTGCTATCAGTAATTTGCTCTTGACTGTGTATAACTGATCGGCAACTTTAATATCTATCGCTACTATATTTTTCTGGTACTGCGTATTTACCACCTCAGCCGGACACAGATAAATCACATTTGCACAATCTTGGACAAACTCTTGCAAAGGTTGCAATAGCGCTTGGTGTTCCGCCACATAACCCAACTCTGCTGTATCTATATCATTTGTAGTGAATTCCACCACGTTGGGATAGTCGGCATCAGAAAGACGAACTCGGCAATATTTGGCAATTTGAGGCAATATTTTGTCCCAAACTCCAATTCCTTGGTAAATTAGCGCCGAAAGTTGATGAACTGCATAGGCTTGTCCCTTAGCCACCGCCGCTGATGCCACTTTTGCCTCAATCAGCAAGATACTCAAGCCAGAATCTTTTAAAGCAGAGGCTAGAGTTAACCCAATAATTCCACCGCCGACAATTACCAAATCATATTCATATCCCCGCAAGTCTGGCGGTGTTAGTTGAGGGGAAATTTGCTCAAGCTGCGTTATGGTCATTGTTAAGTTAAGTTACAGCGTCTTTAACTCTTATTTTGACGCGATCGCGCCCTCTTGAGCAACAGAAGTCATCGACAGTGCAAAAAATCTGCGTCACATCCAGCCGCGATAGAATGGATTCCATCGCTGAGACACTATTTTTTCATGTTTACAGATTTCCTAGTTTGAATGAAACGTGTAGCATTTACAACAACTTAATTTCTAGCTACGTGAAACTCTACAAACGGTGTAGTCACTATTCCCGTCCAAATATTTTCTATTTGCTTCTGTTTCCTATTTATTGGGTCATCTACCTTCACAGATGCTCTGGAGTTTACGTAGTTAAGGCAAATCTTATAATTACCTAAAATAGACTCAAAAGTATAAGAGCCACCATTTCCAGCATCTATCACTAATAGGAATTCGTCATTGTCTTGCCACCAAAGTGCAGCACCCAGAAAAAACTTTATATTTTTTCCAGGCATAATCAGAATAAAATCAGACTCTTGAGCTACGCTTAACCAATCACTGAAATAGCCCCTCCTTTGAATTTGACCATCGGCTCCTACTATTTCTGGAATCAAGCTGTTATGGAAGCTAAAGCGAACAGGGTTTGGCGTGTTGTTAGTAATACGAATTCCAGCCAACTGTACTAATGTTTTGGCTCCGGGTTCTTTCTGCGGTACATTTAATATCCGATCTGGTACAAGGGTTTCAAAGCGAATACCATCAACTTCAACTGCGCTTTTGTCATGTTCTACTGGTTGTACCAAGCGGAGATCTATAAAAGGAGTTACTAATTTACGTGTGGGAATTCCTTCTAATTCAGCTAGTTGCCTTGTTTTTGGGTTAGAAGATAAAATCTCCTTATTAGGGCTGTCATAAGTGAACCGCATCTGATAAGTTCCCGTACCGAGCGCATCAAAAGTCCAAGAATTATCAGGTGTAATTGGAACTTGCCAGTGCTCAGGGTTCGTAGGAACTTGAAGTTGAAGCGAGTTATTACGCCATGAAAGTTTTGCTCTTAGAGAGATACCTATCGAATCTCTCACTCTGACTAACGCCCAATCATTTTCTCGAGTTCCAAACTGCCTATTTATAGGTTCTTGCGCTATTTTTACTTGGCCATCTGGCCCCACAAGTTCTGGAATTAAACCTCCATAGTGTCTAAAGGGAAAGGGTGATGATGTGTTGTTAGTAATACCAACACGTAGTTCCACAGGGGCAGCAGTTCCAGGCTTATTTTCTGGAACGACTATTGCTACAATATCTGGCATCCCACCCCCAGGGGCATTAATTTCCATATAAACGTCATTTGCTTTGGCGTTACTGTTCTGCGATTTTTTAGATGTCATATTGGCTACCTTTTCCAGAACCAAATCTTCGCGTGCCGTTAATCCTCTAAGCACATGACTTAATACCATAAACCCGAAGAATAATAAGAATAAAACTCCAAACCCAGTTTCTGCCACTAGTTTAGAAGTTGGCTCAATGGCATTTCAAAGTTAGATGTAACATTTATGACGTAATCAAAATAACTGCTATTTGGCTATCATGCCTGTTTAATCGTGATTAAGAAACACTGAGAGCCATCAATTCTTCTGAGATTTCAAAGTTAGCTGTGACATTTTGCACATCATCCAAGCCTTCTAGAGTATCAATTAACTTGAAAAGCGATCGCGCCTGATCTGGATCAGTAACTTCTACAGTATTACTAGGAATCCAGCGTAATTCGGCATCAGTCACTTTAATACCTTGATTTTTAAGTGTCTGGCTAAGGGTTTCTAAATTGCCAATATCAGTAAATACATCAGCCATCTCGTCTTCAGCTATCTCATAAGACTCAGCGCCGCCTTCGAGGGATGCTTCTAAAAGCTGTTCTTCATCAACCACACCCTGCACTACACAAACGCCTTTTTGCTCAAACATCCAGCTAACGCAACCTATTTCACCAAGATTGCCACCATTTTTACTGAAAGCTACGCGCAAGTCAGCAGCAGTGCGATTGCGATTATCTGTAAGGGCTTCAATTAAAATCGCTACACCACCAGGGCCGTAACCTTCATAGCGAATTGCTTCAAAGATAGTATTATCCCCGCCAAAAGTGCCTGCACCTTTAGCGATCGCTCGTTCAATATTATCATTGGGGATACTCGCTGCCTTTGCCTTGTCAATTGCCGTGCGAAGTTGAAAATTCAGCGCCGGATCTGGTACACCGCTTCTAGCCGCAACGATAATCGCCCTAGATAACTGAGTGAAGGTTTTTCCCTTTTTTGCATCTACTACCGCTTTTTGGCGCTTAATATTTGCCCATTTACTATGTCCTGCCATAATCTGAAATTATCAAAACTCTATTCAACATTAGGATATAAACGCTTGCAATAACCATAACTTCAGATACCCGTTTAAATCACAAAAGGTTCAAGTTCGCGGTTATGCCACTCATCTTCTACCCGTTCAGCGATCATCGGTCTGATGATAAACTTGGGTGGGCTACCATCCAGAACATCAATCCGCACACATGAGTAAGGTAGGCGGTTCTGGAAATTGTAATCATGACGACCCACAAAAAGTTTTGAATCCGCAACTTTGCGAATAGGTTTACCTGCCATCTCACCAAAAATCTCCATTAATTCAGTCCCCTCTCGCCGTTGATAGCGAGGACGATGACCACTACCACCAGAGATAATACAGTTAATGTGGGAGTCAGCAAATCCGGTATCAGTTGTGCAAAGATGCTCCAAACAATGAGCGTGACCGTTTAAAATCAAATCCACTATGGGACGCTCTTTAATTAGAGAACCAAGAGTTTCTGCCACTTGTTCAAATACCCAGCGCAAGCGGTGACGAACTGCCAAGGTTTGTGCCTGATCCCACTTAGTAGCTTCTGTGACGTAGGGAGGATGGTGGAAAAAGATTACACGTCCGCGGACTTCGGAGGTGTTCCAAGATTCAATGAGTCTGCTACGCAACCATTCGAGTTGTTCAAAATCGATCGCAGGCATTTTATGAGATGCCAATTGTTTTTCAATGTCGATTTTGATTTCATTAATTTGGTCTAATTTGGCGCTAAGTTCCTCAAGTTGTTCAGCTTCACTGGGTTTATCTGGATTGAGACGATCGCATATTTTCAAAATCTGCAATTCTTCTCGATCTATTTCCTGGCGACGCTTTTGCAATTCCCGGCGGTAAATTTCTCCCTCTTGAGTTGCAGGTAACGGTGATGGTGTATTAAAGGTGTTGGAATCCAAAGCGAAAAAATCAATACCGCCGTAACGGAAAGTGTAATAACGATTGGGTAAGCGGGTAAAATGCCCAGGTTCGTAACGCAAACAGCGCCCTGTGTCGGTCTTAGCAGTATAGTGTTGATCTAAATGACGTTCTAATTCTGGGGAAGACATCGCCCTTGTATAGTCCATAAATGCCCGTGCATAGGCATTACCTTGATATGATCCATGCCAACCAATCTCGATATCTTTGTAGCGCAACAGGCGACGTAATGAAGATGTTGTTCCAGTAAACAAACGGTACATCAACGGTACATCGTAGTAATCATGATTACCAAGTACTGGCAAGAATGGCAGATTAAACACCATGCGATCGTAGGGAATGTCTTTCGGGTTGTCGCCACCTACAAGAAATTCCCGGTAAGGCTCAATAAAGTTCGCTGAATAATACTCTTGGGAACCGACTACATAAATTACATCGCCTGTGTGCAATACAAAACTGCAATCATCGCGGTGAGTCAGCATTAGTTCAGCAACTTTTCGTTGGGGGTGGTGTCGATAATGGGATTGCGTACCGGAATCACCGATAACCATAAACGAAAATTCTGGACTATCTTCCCTGCCATCATCAATAACCATGCAGGTTTGATCAATTCCCCTCTGCACAAAACTTGGATGCATCCACCGCACCCGTTCCTTCATCTTTTGAATTTTTACAGGAATCGGTGGATCGGAAATCAATTTCATGGCTGATAACTCTTGAATGCCTAATGCACAAGCTGATTGTAACGAAATATTTAATTGTCATTAGTCATTTGTCATTAGTCATTTGTGAATAACCAATCCTTAAGGCAAATTTTCTCGCAGTAATGCTCGAAAGCCTGCTTGTTGAAAATGCTCATCAGCAGTCAGTGCTTCAGTGATTCCGCTATATTGCATCACTATAAAAGATACGCAATCGACAAATCCCCATTCTTTCTCAGTTCGTTCTCGATATAGCTCGAAAGCACGTTCGTACAGTTCCTGGGAGAGGGGGACAATTTCTACTTTGGAGTCTACTACTAGAGAATTTAATAATATGATTGCCGCCTGACGATAAGGTTGTTGGGATAAGGCATTGCCAATTTCCAACATCACCGCCTGTGTTGTCACCAAACGAGTTTCTGCCGCTTGTAACATTTCAGCCAGATGTAAGGCTCGGTCATGCAAGCGATCGCTCGGTGCAGATAAGGCAATGGCAAATGATGTATCAAGAAAGACTTCAGAATGCATGGAAAGTTTACTTACTGTACAAATATTTATCTATATTGGTAGACCAGTCAGCTGGCCCATCTAAGTTGAGCGATCGGGCTGTTTGCAGAAATGATACTGTTTGATGTTCACTTGGCGGTAAAATTTCAATACTGATTCGCACGCGGGTATTGATTGGCAGTGCGATCGGTTCAGCCGGATAGAACACTTTGCCATTAAAGATAGCTGTGATTTTTTCTACCATTGTTTGCAAGAAATGCTTTTAGTCTATCCTAAGCTGGTTGTAGCAATACGGGTAGAGTAAACAATGCAATAACTAGTGAAGATACTTATATCTGTCTTACGAATTATATCGATTTTTCAAAATTTTCTAAACCACCAACTGAACTATACGCCCAGCCGTGGAACTTTTAGCAGGAGTACCAACTTGGGAATCATGATTCATTGGTGTCAACTTAAGCTAAAAGTAGCTTAACTGAAAGCTTGACTCACCCGCCTAGAACTAAAGTTCTTTGGCTTTTAGCAAAAGTCTACTGAAGTAGACTAAGGATTTTTCGGATTATTTAGTCATCAAAAGAAGACTTTCGCTATTAGCAATAAACTGAAGTTCCTCGCCGGACATGGCTTTTACGTTTTGGGTGAGTGGAAAGCTTCACTTGGAAAAATGCCATAGTGTCAAGCGATCGCGGTAAGATTATTGAAAATATATATCATTAATTTTTCAATATTTACCAGTCATGACCATCACTCTGACGATGAAAGAAGAGTCGGAACTATGGGCAGAAGCTAACTACAACAGCCCAAAAAAATCAAAACAAGAGCCATTTGAAGTTATCCATGAAGTACCCAGACAACTGGGAAAAGGTTATTTAAGGGATATAGAAGTGTGGCCCCATATCTGCATGACAATTTTGGACTATGAATATCATGATAATGTATTAGTCAAAATTCCCGACTGGGATCACTCCCTGCAATTTTGTGTTCTGCTTTCAGGCAGAGCTATAAACGAACATGGGGGGCAGGTGGGTGAAGGATATACGTGTATCTCTGGTAGCGGTATTCAACGAAATATGACTCTAGAGTTCCCCAAATCCGAACGGCGGTTGAGCGTTAACATCCATTTACCCCCTGACTTGCTGTTAACCTTTTTCCCAAATGAAGAAGGAGAAATTCCCCACCAGTTACGCTTGCTGACAAAGGGTAATGACTGGCAGACTTTGCTCTACCCGGAAACTACGGCAGCTATTCAGGGAATAGCACGGCAAATTGTCAACTGTCCTTACCAAGACTTGACAAAGCAGATGTATTTGCAGGCAAAAGTGTTGGAACTGATGGCATTGCAATTAGCTCCTATCTTGGCTGTTCAGAACAGACAGCAACGATCGCCACGACTGAAAGTAGAAATCATTGCCCGAATTTATTATGCCAAAGAGATTTTACTCTCCCGGTTGGAAAATCCGCCGTCATTGCTGGAGTTGGCGCAAATGGTGGAGGTGAGCGATCGCACTCTGCAACGTGGATTTCAAGAACTCTTTGGTACAACAGCATTTCGCTACCTGACAGACAAACGAATAGAATGGGCAGAGCAGTTATTGCCTCAGGGAAACATGACTATTGCTGAGGTTGGTAATAAAATCGGCTATTCTCACCTGGGACACTTTGCTGCTGCTTTCAAGCGCAGGTTTGGGATTACGCCGAGTCAAAGTTTAATTCGTAAAAAGTCGGTTTCGGGATAGTGATGCGGTTTTTGGGTAGACTCAGTTGCTAACAATTCTCTATACTCGGCTTCATTGAATTAGAAACTATTTGCAGTAATCCAGTTTTGGTCGGAAATTCTGGATTGATTTGACTCTATAACTCTTCTTTAACAGGAAGAGAACTAATTTTTGTCTTTCCTGAGCAAGTGAAAGTGATCAAAGAGTCATTACTGCACAACTAATTAATTCAGTAAAGTTCTGCAAGCTGGTGTATCAGGAGTTGTGATGGAGTGTTCTTGGTTGTTTGGTAGTGTGCGACTGTGGTTTTTAGTAAGTAGACATCTCCAAAAAGTATCAAAGCTTTACTGTGACTAGCTCATAAGATGCAAGCGCAAGGATGGCTAACTAGCTAGTCAATACAATAGAATAAGGCTTTGAGATATCTATTGATAATAACGAGGTAAAAATATGTAGTTGTATGTGTTAATTTCAGCCTGATGGCAAAGGAGCTATTTTTGTTGGCAATATTAACGCTCCAATTCGCAATCTGACTAGTCCACAAATTGTCAAAATTACTTGCTCATACTTTTTAAGATTCAATCTAAATCTATCTTGAACAACTCGAAATATTTTTACTGAACGGATTCGGTGTTCAACAAATACTCGTTTAGATGAAAACTCCTTATTTTCTTTTTTCTGGTCAATTGTTAACTTTCCATTTTTCGGGGTTTTAATTGGGGTGTCAATTAAATCTTCTCCTAGATATCCTAAATCTCCCTTAAAATTCTGTTTTGGGTCAAAGTTATCACGATTTTCTCTAAACAAAGTTATATCGCTTTTTGGACCAGGTTCGCCAGCTATAACATCAACGATATCACTGGCATCTGGCAAGATAATTATCTGACTTTTAAATGTATGTTTACTTGCCTTTCCCGAATAATATTTTTCTTGCTCTTTATTGTCTCCAGGTCTTTCCCTCACTTGTTCATAGCTATCTACAATTAATTCATACTCTGTCAGTATCTCTTTAACTACTTCATAATCCGATTCTTTTTTTTTACCTGTTCAATTAAACTGGATGGTAACAATTCTCTCAGTAG
>NZ_JAYGHD010000080.1:0-18165 GCF_034932245.1 Nostoc sp. UHCC 0251 | reverse complement strand
TAGACTTGTCGCTAAATAAGAGCAAAAAATGATGAAATAGAATTCTCGATATCACTCATCAATTTATGCAGCCATCAAGTAGAAATTCCACAGACCCGCAGCAGTCAACATGAAACGATCATCTAAATCACGAATGTGATTTCTATATACTGCTGTAGCAACTTTGTATCTCTTAATACCTGAGATTGTGTGTTCACATTTAACGCGATCGCTACTTTTTTCTCGATTGGATTGTTTTTGTTCTTCAGTTAGTTGTTTGCCTCTGGGCTTTTTGTCTGGAATGCGGATGTTGACAAATTCTTTTTGTAATCCCTGAAACCCCAAATCCACATGAATCGGAACTTCATCTGGAACAAAATCTACCAATTTTTCCTCATTTAACTGTCTTTTATCATGAACCTTACCTTCCCTTGCTTTTGATAGCACTAGTACCCGTTTAGCTTGGTCTGTCATTACGAGGTGTTTGCGAGTATGGCGCTTTTTTTTACCCGAGTAATGACTTTTCTGCTTCTCTTCGTCTTTGGGACGTTGAATCGGGCGTTCCGTCCCATCAATCATGACTTCTTGAGCATACGGGAAACGAGCAATAAACTCCTCTATACTCTCCAACTTACGTTCTGGTAATACCATTTTCTTTCCCAGGACAGTCTCGATCAATGGTTGTAGTCTTAACATCCAACGGTGTGCCCGACTGCGATGTAAGTCAAATAGTACTCCCGCCACATCAAAGGTGGGGTAGCACTTGAAGTAGAACAATATGAAAAATAGCTTGTCTTCTACTCGCTGCAATCGAGGCAATAACCCCCACCCACAGACCGTTTCCGAGGCTTTTGGCTGTTGGCGATCGCTTCAACGTTGAGTACAATTTCAAGGGCAACTGACAACTCATCAAATGCTTTACGATTCAGCCCACTAAATGCTCTAAGCAGACGATCTTCCTTGAGCACCCGATTGATGTCTAGCATTTTTCTGTCTCATCCCAACGGCTAATCGATGATTTTACCTTATTAAGCGACAGGTCTATTGATGTATCTAACTGGAGTTTGGACTAAAAAGCTGGAGAAAAGCAGTCAGCAGTAACACTGACTGCCGTAAAGTCAATGAAAGTAATCGATAAATCATTGACGTGATGATCCTGACACAACTAGAAAAATTCCGCCAAGCTATCTACGATTGTTTGGGAAAGGCTAAAGATGCAGTATTTGAATTGATGGATGCAGTATTAACAAGCCCGAGTATCCCATCGTTTGTAAGCTTGTCACAAAGCCCAGTATTTCGACGGCAATGGTCGAGCATCTATGCAGCACTGCACGATAGTCGTCCACCGAAAAGGAAACTGATGAAGCTGCTGGTACAGGAGGTAGAAACGGATGAACAGCCATTTCTGGCAGGAGATAATAGCTTTTGGGCAAGACCAGAAGCGAAGACACTAAAAGAAAGAACTTTTCATGGGGATTCCAGGGGAAGCATAGGCATCGGACAAAGTTACAGTACCTTAGCGTGGATACCAGAAGCAGATGGGAGTTGGGCATTACCATTGAAACATGAACGGATTACCAGCTTTGAAACGCCAGCAACTAAAGCAGCATTCCAACTCAAACACATCACTCGTGAGTTAGGAAAAAGGCCGCTTGCCGCTTATGACCGAGGTTATGGCAACGCCAAATTTGTGCAAGCCACGGAGGAAATTGACGCAGACCTGTTGTTACGTTTAGCTTCTAATCGATGCGTATGGGGTACACCTGGTGCTTATAAAGGACGAGGCGCACCGTGTAAACATGGTCATAAGTTTAAGTTCAATGACCCCCAAACTTGGCCAGAGGTAACTGAAACTCTAGAAGTTGAAGACCTAAAATTTGGTCGAGTTAAAGTAATGCGTTGGAGTGGGTTTCATTTTCTTCAATCTCCAAATCGAGCAATGGAAATCATTCGCGTCGAGGTCATCAAACCAGTAGGACGTAATCGTAAGTTCCAACCCTTATGGTTAGCTTGGTTGGGTCAGACAATGCCTGCATTAGAGGATATCTGGAAAAAATACTTACGCCGTTTTGCCCTAGAACATTGGTATCGATTTGCGAAGCAAAGGTTGTATTGGACACAACCTCAACTTAGTTCTACTCAGGCAGCAGAGCGATGGAGTTACCTGATGCCCCTGTTAACTTGGCAATTATGGCTAGCCAGAGTTGCCTGCATCGACTCCCCATTGCCTTGGCAATCGAATCACGATAAACTGTCTCCAGGACTTGTTGCACAAGCCTTTCCACTAATTTTAGCCACCATTGGCACTCCTGCTCAACCCCCTAAAACTCGTGGTAAATCACCAGGCCGCGCCCAAGGTCATCAGCCACCTCTACGTCCCCGTTATCCCAGTGTTAAAAAACACGCATCTAAAAAACCTAAAACTGAAGAATCACTTAAGAAGGCTGATCTAACTGCTGCTTAGTTTCTGCTTCTTTTTTAACGATTCCACTTCACTCAGCCTCTAAAAGAAGTTGGGTAACTTTCTCTTGCTTTCTATTCATTGCTGCTAAATGCCAATTAGTCCAAACTTAAGTATCTAAACCAACTACACCTAAATCAATTAATTCCGATGCTTTGATGCCAACTTCTTCTTCAACTTCACGTTCTGCTGCTTATTAACCAAGGTTCATCTTCTTCAACTGCACCGCATACAACTTCGATGCTTTCTTTACCAAGAGCAGACCGAAATTGCTGAATCAGATATCGTTCTTTTGAAGAATGGGAGCGTGATGACCTTATTTTAAAGCTTGACCATTGAGAAAAATTACATTTTCCGAGAGTTAACTCTTTCACTACACAGTCTGCTCCAATTTGCAATCAACTATAGGGTTGAATTTAAAATCCACAATTTCATCCTAAATTAAGTTTAAAAAAAGTGGATGGAGAATAATCTGCTGGCTTTCAGGTGTTTAATAAAGTTATTACCAAAAGTCTAGTAGAAGCAAAAACATGAAAGGTTTCAAGAAGTTATCTTCAATAGCACTATTGCTATGTGCCTTTGTGTATCCGCCCTCATTAGCTGAAGCGAAGGATATTTCTCTAAGTAATGCTCGCAATGAACAGAGCGCTGCACCAGAGGCTAACTTAGTTGGAGATAAAACCGGAGAGCTTTTAATTGCTCAACGGCGGTCAGGACGATACCGAATTATTCGACGGCGGCAGTTTCTCCGACGCCGACAGCCCTTTGGACGATATCAAAATATTCGACCACGGCGGTCTTTTGGACGATACCAAAATATTCGACGTCGGCAGCAGTTTAGACAACGGCAGATTATCCAACGACGGCAGCCTTACGGACAATACCAGATTTTCCGACGTGGTTATTAACGATGACTCATGCAACTAACTAATGGTTAGTGGTTGAACCACTAACCACTAACTATCGTTATGTTCTAATGACTTGCTACTACCTCTCCTTCAAGGCGAACTAGTCGGTCTGCTAAAAGTTTCTCAAGGTCTTCTAATGCCTTGGTAAAACCCTTGATACCCTCATCTAGTTTGTCGGTTGCCATGCGGTCTGCGGCGTGCATCTTGTCGTATGTATCTTTGTCAATGGATATCTTTTCAATTTCCAAGCTTGCTGCCTTGGCGGGGTCGAGTTTGCGTGGCAATTCTCCAACAGTTGCTTGCAATTCAGCCAAAAGTGATGGTGAAATAGTTAGCAAATCACTACCTGCAAGTTCAGTAATTTCGCCAAGGTTGCGGAAGCTAGCTCCCATAACTTCGGTTTTATAGCCGAATTTCTTGTAGTAGTTGTAGATTTTGGTGACGGACAAAACTCCTGGATCTTCGGCTGCTGGGTAGCTATCGCGTCCGGTATCTTTTTTGTACCAGTCAAGAATCCGACCGACGAAGGGAGAAATTAAGGTAATGCCGGCTTCTGCACAGGCGATCGCTTGGTGAAGACCAAACAACAAGGTAAGGTTACAGTGAATACCTTCTTTTTCGAGAATTTCCGCAGCGCGAATACCTTCCCAAGTGCTGGCGATTTTAATTAAGACGCGATCGCGGCCAATTCCAGCTGCTTTATACTGAGCAATTAAGTCCCGTGCCTTAGTTAAGGTAGCTTCGGTATCGTAAGACAAGCGAGCATCCACTTCCGTAGACACGCGACCGGGAATGATTTGCAAAATCTTTAATCCGAAAGCAACTGCCAAACGGTCAAAAGCTAGAGAAACTATCTGTGCTTGGGTAGCTCCGGCTCCAGCATCTTTCTTCGCTTGGAGTAAAGTTTGATCGACAATTTCCTGATATTCTGGCATCTGCGCCGCAGCAGTAATCAGCGAAGGATTGGTGGTAGCGTCTTGGGGTTTGAACTTTTCAATTGCTTGGATATCCCCTGTATCTGCGACTACAACAGTCACTTGTCGCAATTGTTCTAGTAAATTCTTAGACATAAAATACTCCGTGATGAATGTTACAGGATTTACTTATTCCCCAGTTCTTTACACTCTTTACTCTTCCTTCAATTCTGATTCTGGCAATTTTTCTTAATCATTGCCCAATTTTGCTTACTATCTTGAGCCACAGCCTTATTCTAAGTGCCTTATGCCGAAATTGGCTGTCCAATGGAATGCACTTTGATTAAACTAGTTGTTCCCGATTTACCAATTGGAACACCAGAGGTAATTACTACTTTATCGCCCTTATTCGCTAAACCCATATCTACAACTGTGTTCACCACATTGGTAAACATCTCTTCAGCATTGTGAACTGGTGGGATCAGTAAAGCTTCTACACCCCAAGAAAGCGCTAGTTGGCGATAAGCGGTGATGTCAGAGGTGAGGGCAATAATGGGAGAAGTAGGGCGATATTTAGACACCATTCTCGCTGTACTTCCTGATGAAGTGTTACAGAGAATTGCCCGTGAGCCTGTTTCATAAGCGATGCGACACACGGATTCTGCTACAGATTCGGTAACGCTGAGACTGCCTGCTTCATGACACCAGGCATGTTTGCTACCCTCATCTAGAGCCTGTTCTGTCCGCACGGCGATGTTGTGCATCATTTGGACAGCGGCGATGGGATATTCTCCGACAGCTGTTTCACCAGAAAGCATTACCGCATCCGTACCATCTAAGATGGAGTTGGCAACATCAGTTGCTTCGGCGCGGGTAGGATCGGGGGCGCTAATCATCGACTCTAGCATTTGGGTGGCTGTAATCACCGGCTTGCCAGCACGATTGCAACGACGAATAATATCTTTTTGAATTAGGGGGACTTCGTGAATTGGTACTTCTACCCCTAAATCGCCACGGGCAATCATAATCGCGTCGGCAACCTTCAGAATAGAGTCAAAACTCTCTACTGCTTCTGCTCTTTCGATTTTGGCAATTAAGCGGATGGAAGCACCAGCAGCTTCAATCATGCGCTTGGCGGGTTCTAAGTCTTGTGGCGATCGCACAAAGGACACTGCTACCCAGTCTACACCCAACTGAATCCCAAAGCGTAGATCCAGCAAGTCTTTTTCGGTGATCGAACTAACAGGTAAAGGAGTTTGTGGTAGGTTCACTCCCTTGTGCGTGGAAATTAACCCGCCAGTTTTCACTTGGGCGCGAATATGATCAGCATCGCGATCGGTAACAATCAACTTGACGCGACCATCATTAATTAAAATCGGTTCACCTGTCCGCACCATTGCGAACAAAGTCGGTAATGGTAGAGGTATTTCTTCAATACTCTCACCCTTCTCTTGCAAAACAAAGGTGACTTCACTACCAGCTTCTAAATTTAACCCTTCCGGTGGTAAAGTTCCCAAACGAATCTTCGGGCCACACAGGTCTTGCATAATTGCGATCGGCTTTTGCTGCTCATTACTAATTTGTCTGAGATAGTGAGCAGTTTGGGCGTGGAATTCATAAGCCCCGTGGGAAAAATTCAGCCGTGCCACATTCATTCCAGCTTTTACCAAGGCTTGCAGCTTTTCAGGTGCAGATGTAGCCGGCCCAACAGTACAAATGATTTTGGTTCGACGCATAGGGATTAGGGGTTGAGGAGTAACCTGCAAATTTGGATGGTTTATACCAATTCGTAATTCGTAATTCGTAATTCGTAATTAAGAGACTTCGCATCCAAATTCACATGTGCTTCATATCACTGGTTTGCTAAATAAAGATACTAGATTGCGTTTTGTTTTAAGTGTATTTACCATTTGACCCAAATCCCAAATTGGGTACTGGGTACTGGGGATTAGGGATTGGGGAAGAAACTTAATTACTAATGCCCCATGCCCAATGCCCCATGCCCAATTCCCAATTCCTAATCAAACCACAGCAGCTGCCGATGCGAGTTTTTCCTTTTGTGACATAGACAACATCAGGTCAATCACGCGATTCGAGTAGCCCCACTCGTTGTCATACCAAGCAATTACCTTGAAGAAGTTAGAGTTCAACTCAATTCCAGCACCTGCGTCGAAGATACTAGAATGGGTATCGCCTTGAAAATCTGTGGAAACTACTTCTTCATCTGTGTAACCCAAAATACCTGCTAGTGAACCTGCGGCAGCTTCCTTCATGGCAGCACAGATTTCTTTATAACTAGTAGCTTTGGCAGTTTTGAAAGTTAAATCAACTACAGAGACATCAGGAGTCGGAACTCGTAACGCCATACCAGTCAGCCTACCCTTCAATTCTGGTAAAACCAACGCTACGGCTTTAGCTGCGCCTGTGGAAGAGGGAATAATATTCTGGCTTGCACCTCGACCACCCCGCCAGTCTTTCTTACTGGGCCCGTCTACAGTTGGTTGGGTGGCAGTCATGGCATGAACTGTCGTCATTAACCCTTCAGTCAACCCAAAGTTGTCATTGATGACCTTAGCAATGGGAGCTAGACAGTTTGTAGTGCAGCTAGCATTGGAGACAATGATATCCTTGCTGGGGTCAAACAAGTGATGATTTACACCCATTAGTAGGGTAGTAACTCGATCTGGATCTTTAGTGGGAGCGGAAATTACTACTCGCTTTGCACCTGCTTTCAGGTGGTTTGCGGCTCCTTCGTGGTCAGTGAAGAGTCCGGTAGCTTCCACTACATAATCTGCACCTAATTTTCCCCAAGGTAACTCTGCTGGATTTCTCACCGACACGCAAGGAATGAAGTGCCCGTCAATGAGGATACCATCTTCCTTGGCTTCAACCTTGTGCTTTAATCTGCCGTGGGTTGAGTCGTACTTTAATAGGTAAGCGAGGTTATCTGGTGGTACTAGGTCGTTAATGCCTATAAACTCAATGTTGGGGTTATCGATGCCAGCGCGAAGCACAAGTCGCCCGATTCGACCGAAGCCATTGATACCAACCTTCAATTTAGTCAAGATTAAACCTACCCTTGTGGAAAGTTGAACAAAAGGAGAAAGTTAAAAGTCAAAATAGATTGCCTTTTACTCTTTACTCTATGATCGTGACAGTCTCAGTCAGCTAAGGCATATTTACTTGGCATCTTTTAAGGATTGGGCATGGGGCATTGGGCATTGGGCATTGGGCATGGGGATTAAGAAAACCCAGATTTAACACTTTGACAGGTTGTTATACCATTTCTTTGTGAGGCTGCGCCAAACCCTTTTAACTTCTTTCTTTCTCTCTTTCTTTACTTTGTATCCTTTGCGTCCTTTGCGGTTCGTTTTTCTTGCCTATACTTAAATATGGTTTAGCGCATCTTCATACAGAATTGGTATTAGATCGCCCAGACTGTTTAAATAGTTTGCCCTTGCAATCCACGATTCGTTAGGAGATAAACAGCAAAAGTACCTACCCAGTGACTAGCTGCATAATGTTCACTTACAATATCTGCTAATCCATGATGACGATGGTGAAGGGCAGTAGAGCGAAGTGTTTCTATGCGGCGATCGCTATTTGCCAATCCAGATATGATACCCTCAAGCATCCAAGCACGACTGAGATTAAGACCGTAGAAGTGGCATTGCATATAATCTTTAGGATTATCTACTCCGGGTGATTCTAACCAATTTGCGGAATTATCAATGGGTATTTTTGGCAGAAAATCGGTGAGCCAGTCAGTGAAATCTGTTGTTGGCAGAACTCGCCGCATCAGGTCTGCTTCAGCAAGTCCAGGAGAGAGAAAATCGTAGCCAAGTGGCTCGAATTTTAAAGAGTAGTTGCGATCGCTGAGATAAAATTGCCGTGCCTTGTTCTCTACTAACTGAATGAAGTCAGCATTTTCGGTAATCCTTGCCCAATCTAGCATCAAACCAAGTGCAAAAGCTGTTTGGCTATGCATCCCTGTGCGATTGGGGAGTTTCAGCCCGTTAATCCAACGGTGTAAATTACCTGCAATCAACTTTTCTAGCGGTTCTAATACAACCCGCCATTGTTTCGCTTGAGGATGATTCCACTCGTGAAGTTCCGCAGCCAGTTGCAGAAGCCATGCCACACCATAAGGAAATTCAAAAAAGGGCAGCCGTTGAAAATGGGCAATTTCTCCTTGAATCTTCTCAGGTGTTAGGCTTCGCTCAAGTGCTTGTTTTGACGCTGTATTAAAGGAGGCTTCAGGAAAGTGACGCATCAGACGTACCAGCAACCAGTGACCATGTACGGCTGAATGCCAATCTAAGCAACCATAAAAAGCAGGAGTCAATTCACGCGGTCGTTTTATATCCTCGTCGCTATCAGCCCAATACAGACCACTGTTAGGATATTCCCGCCCGATACAATCCAGCACTAATTGAGCAAATTGTGCTGCGATCGCTTCATTAATCTCCAAATTATCGAGTGGCATGATCAGCCCCTTTGGGGAAGTCAAAAGTTAAAAGTCAAAAGTCAAAAGTGAATAATTCTGAACCCCATAAATAAATTTAGGGGCTTTCTCGGCGCGGATAGCTCGGTAAAAGTGTAGCGTTTTTAATGCAGGGCAATGCATTAACATTGCGGGGTATTGTCAAATTTAATTCGCTACGAATTAACCATCACTTGTGCTTCAGGTTTTACCCTAGCTTCTGCTTCTAGAAAATCAGCCACTTGAGCCTCAATTTCATCCCGGACAATTTGGCGATACTCCAAGAAATGCTCAATTTGGGCACAAACGGCTAAGTAACTACTCACTCCACCCGGATTATGCTTATACATGTTCCACAAGTTGCGCCAGAATTGCCACCGCGTTTGACGACGTATACCCTGCCGCCAGCAAATGATTAGAAATGCTCGGAGGACTTTCCAGTTCAATGGTTTTTTAGCAGCTTTGCCCTTTTTCGGGTAGGTTGCTTCGCCCAAAAGCCGGAAGTGTTTGTATGTACGTTCCAAAAACCGCTCTGGCTCATACAAATCACAGAACGCCTGCACATATTCACGAGCGATGTCTTCTAAAGGTCGAGTTGGGACAAAGTTCATCAACGTGGTTTGGTTGATGTTGGCTGATTTATTGCGGAGTCGTCCTTCCTTTTCTAATCTATGCCAAAGCGCTGTATCTGGAAGTGCTTGCAGCATACTAAATAAGGCTGTGGGAATTGCTGTTTGCTCCACAAACTTGACAATTCGTGCGCCTGCTCCTACTTTCTCGCCATCAAACCCAATGATAAAGCCTGCCATGACTCGCAACCCTGAGCGGGTAATCTTATTCACCGCATCACTGAGCGAATCTCTAGTATTTTGGTATTTTTGAGTGAAAGTGAGACTTTCTTCGTCGGGGGTTTCAATTCCCAGAAAAACGGCTCCAAAATTACACGCTACCATCAAATCCATCAGTTCTTGATCTTGGGCTAAATCAACTGAGGCTTCTGTGGCAAAGGAAAAGGGATAGTTATGTTCTACCATCCAAGGCAGAAGGGACTTCAAAAATAATTTGACATTCCGCTTATTGCCAATGAAGTTGTCATCGACCATAAAAATACTACGTCGCCAACCCAGTTTATAGAGATAATCAAGTTCTGCTAATAGCTGTTCTGGGCTTTTGGTGCGGGGTTTGCGGCCATATAGCACAATAATGTCGCAAAATTCACACTGGAAGGGACATCCACGAGAGAATTGCACCGACATCTCCGCGTAGGCTTCAAACTCTAGCAAGTCAAAGCGAGGGGTTGGAGTGTTTGTTACATCTGGTTTTTCACCGCCAGAGCGAAAAATACCTGTGCGATCGCCCCGTGCGATCGCTGCTACAAATAAGGGTAGGGTAATTTCCCCTTCGTCCAATATCAAGTAATCTGCTCCGGCTGATGTCATTTCATCTGGTAGCGCTGTCGGGAAGGGACCACCCACAGCAACCCTTTTACCTCTTTGTTTTGCTTCTAATATCTGAGAGAGCAAATCCTCTTTTTGGACAATCATCGCCGACATAATCACCAAATCTGCCCAAGCCCACTCTTCTTCCGTACAGACACGAACATTTCGGTCTACTAGCTTGTACTCCCATTCTTGAGGTAATATCGCGGCTACTGTCACCAAGCCTAAAGGCGGTAGCATTGCTTTACGGTCTAATAAAGCCAGTGTTTTTTCAAAAGACCAAAAACTTTTTGGAAAACGGGGGTATAGAAGTAAAACGTTCATATTTGTTGCTTATAAACCTTGATCTTAGCTGCTGGTTGAGTTCACATACAACTGACTTGCTCTGATAACACATTAGAGAAGCCTTTGTAACCAGTAGCTGTAAACTCTACTATGACTGACTTAGACAAAGCAATATCTTGCCAGAACAATTATTACAGTTTTCAGACCTGAGAGTAGTCAAAATTCCTTAATGAGTGCAAGCAGTCCCATGACAATTCCCAAAAACCCTCAAACATTTATCGGTAAAGCATTTAGCTAGGAATACTATAACTTGTGGAACGGTTCTAAACAAAACAAGTAGCAGTTCGATATCTGTTCTTTTTCTGACTTGGCAAATTGGCAACTCTAAGAAATTAACTGTGTTATTTTCAATACTATATAAGGTGTATTTGCACTTTCAAGCTATTTAGACGGGCTGCAACCCGTCTTTTTTATCCTCAGATTATTGTTGTAAAAACTGTATTGTGTTTATAAAATTGCGATGACACTTGTGCTGTGATCAGTTACCTGCACAAGTGTCATGACTGGCTAGAGAGTCAGCATTAACTAGCAGCACTATAGGATTACTATTTGATTTTTGAACAAAGTTAAGTATTGTAGGGTGCGTTAGGATGAAATCCGTAACGCACCGAATCCCTGGTAATAGTGCGTTACGCTGTCGCTAACGCACCCTACGTATCTTTTCAAAAATCAAACCGGATTCCTATAGATAATGTTGTGGTTGTCGATTCTACGTGGATTTAAGATATTTTGGTTGGTACAGCCGTAAAACTTGCGAAGAGATTACCAGGAAAATTAGCTAGAAGTGGAAGCGCTTGCCCTTTCTTTTACAACTTCAGCTTCTTTATCATCAATGGGATGTTGCACAACATACACTGAACAAGGAGCATGGTGAAGAACGTAATTACTGACGCTGCCGAGCAATAGTTCTGTTAGACCAGAGTTACCTCGACGCCCGATGACAATGAGATCAGCACCCCAATTCCCAGCTAAGTCACAAATCACTCGACTAGGACTGCCAGGGATTTGCCTAAATTCAGTATTCACAGCGGCTGTATTTGCTTGAGCGCAGAACGATTGCAACATCTCCACACCTTGATTTTTCCATCTTTCCCACTCCTGTAGGTGGGACTCTGAAACTTGTTCCCACATTCCTGGATAGTATTCAAAAGTAGACACTGGTATATAAGGACTACCTTCTTCTTCAGTAGATAAAACGTGTAGCAGCAATAAACTAGCTCCAGTCATCTTAGCCAAAGCAAAGCCTTGCTCAAAAACATGTTTCCCCATCTCAGAGCAATCCAATGTAATCAGAATTTTTTTAAACATATATACCTCTAATATTTAGGCTAGATGAGCCTTTTAAAAAATCCTCATCTTAGAGTTAGTTATAGAGAAATAATTTGAGAAACTTGTGAGGAATCTAAAAGTACACATAACACTTCATATTACATTTTGAAGTGCGAAAAATGGGTTAAAGCATGGAGTAAGATGATTCCCGGCACTACCATTATATAGATGCGAACTAGTAACAAAGCCATTGAGAATGGCTCTGTTTGAAGCAGGATTGTTAGAAGCACCTGGAGCTTTTTCAACCAAGGCACTCCCCTATGATTACAGAAGCTCAGACTAGCCGTAGGCAAGTCTGAGTAGTTCACCCTATTACTCCTGAAAGTGGGTGCAGTATTGTTAAATGAAAGCTATGCTTAGTTTCAGGTTTCAGATAACGTTCTTGCAAGGGTTGCCACTGCTGCCACGACTCGTAGCGATTTTGAGTTAACAAAGTAGCAAGGGTAGGCAACTCACTATCAAGTTCTGACTTAAAGACATCTGTAAGCCAGTCAGTTAAGACAGCACTATCTTGCATCGCACCCAAAATCTCTTGGATACTTTTCACTTCTGTAAGATAAGCTCCGTAAGACTCACCATATAAGTCAGTAAATAACTCCATCTGGTAGCGTATACGTTTAGCCTCTTTTCGCAAGCTATGAAGAAGTTCGCCTTGTGTTGTTAATTGTTTTTCTATCTTTTCTGGTTCCCAATTATTTTGAATTTTTATCTCTGATTCCACAATTTGAGTGCCAACTAGCCAACCTGGATGTAGTAAGAAATTACTTACTTCTGGTAAAAGTAAATCTGGTAGTACTTGCTGGATAGTAATAGATGCCAAAGGTTGATAACTGGGTTTATCTAACCACTTGTATAATGTATCTTTTAGAGACTTGTAAGATTCATCTTTTAACGTTTTCTGCACATTCAATAGTACATCTTCACGTTGTTTAGCTAAAGCTTTGAAAGCTGTTTGTAGAGATTCTTGTTCTTTGCAGGGTAAGTTTGGTTTGTAATTGTTTTCCAAACTTTCTTTGAGTACGTCTAAATCTCGCAGACTACCAAGACGACGGGCTATTTTACCAATATTTTTATCGCTGACTGGCTTCGGCAAATCCACCGCTAGCTCAAACCGAGTTACAGCCGTGCGTAAGCGACGCATTCCCACTCGCATTTGATGCAACGCTTCTGGATCTTCATCTTTCTTTACTGATTTTTCCCACTTCAAGGTTTTTTTAAAGTGTTTTTCAATCGCTTGATAGGCGTAGTCTCCTAGACTTTTGACCGTAGGTTGTGTGGCTAATTTCATAATTAATCTTAAATGACGATTACCTCATGCGGTTATTGAATAATAACATTAGTTAAAAGCTTGCATCTGCTTTTGATATTCTTTCTTCAATGGATATTATCAAGTATGCTTATAAGGATTGATACTTGCATCCTCTTATAGAAATATCCAATATCTATCAAAGGTCTAAAGAGCAGATTAACTGTGGCGATTATATATGTAGGATAGCTTCTAAAAATATTTAGCATAATATTAAATTATTTATTATGATAGCATCATTAACCTTTTTGTAATTATAAAATGTCAAACTCAAATTTGCTTAATCAAGTTCTATTGACTTTTGTAGATAATTTTAAAGAATATAGAGAAGATTTATCAGCAGTGCTGCTAACAGACCAGAAATATTTATGGTTGGGGTCAGATGAAACCTCAACGATTGAACGCCTGTCTTTGGTTGATACTGATAAATTTGCAGATCATCAACAATTTAGGGTAGCAGAATTTATAAATTTACCTGCGCCAGAAGATGAAGAAATTGATATAGAAGGACTTGCTTATACAGATTATTACTTGTGGTTTGTTGGTTCTCATAGCTACAAACGCAAAAAACCTAAACCTGATAAGATCGATGCACAAAACTTTAAAAGGCTGGCAAAAATTAAATTAGAACCCAACCGTTACCTCTTAGGACGGATTCCTTTGATAGACGGTAAGTTATTCTCATGTTGCCCACACCCCCAAAATCCAGATGTACAATTGAATGCCGCTAAACTAGAGGTGGTAAACCAGGGTAATTTACTGATGACAGCTTTAGCAGATGACGCCCATTTAGGCTTATTTATCAAGGCTGCAATTCCAGGGAAAGATAACGGCTTTGATATTGAAGGAATAGGGGTTTATCAAAATCGCATTTTTCTGGGTTTGCGTGGCCCTGTATTGCGAGGTTGGGCTGTAGTGCTGGAAATTGAGTTAGAAGATTCTAGCCCTGGAATTCTAAAACTGCGGGAAATTGGAGAAGCAAAGGAGTTATATAAAAAGCATTTTATCTGGTTGAATGGTTTGGGAGTTCGGCATTTGTATGTAGATGGAAAAGATTTGTTGATTTTAGCTGGGCCAACGATGGATTTAGATGGACCCGTACAACTTTATCGCTGGGTAAATGGCGTTAACTTGCGGGAAAATGTCTTCAGCAACCCAGATTTGGTGCAAGATATTCCTTATGGAAATCGGGAAGATCACGCTGAAGGAATGACGCTTTTTCAGGATGTAGCTGGCATACCTTCGATATTGGTAGTTTATGACTCTCCAGCAAAAACTAGGTTGGTGGGTGATGATGGTGTAATAGCGGATGTGTTTAAGCTGGGATAAGATCAATTCTGGATTTTGGATTGTTAAAGGTTAGTGGAAATTGCTTGTACGGGACAACTGGGGATACACTGTTCGCAGACGATACAACGCGATCGCGTGAATATCAATTTATATGTCTCTGGGTTGAGGGTGAGGGCTTCGGTAGGACAAACCCCAGTACACAAGCCACAGTGGACACACACATCTGGGTCGATCGCAATTTCCCCTAAAGTATAAGAAACGTTAACATGGCGCGATCGCATCCACTCGATCGCCGCATCTAATTGATCGATATCTCCCGATAGTTCTACTACCAGTTTGCCAATTTGATTTGGGGCAACTTGGGCGCGGATAATATTGGCCGCGACGTTGAACTCTTTCGCCAGTACATAAGTGACTGGCATTTGTACTGCGCGTTTCGGGAAGGTAAGCGTTACTCGTTTTTTCACAGGTTTAGCAGAGGCTTTTTTCTGTTGTAGCGTATTCTGAATAGCCATGAGAGCAGGGAGCAGGAGGCAGGATTTTGAAATTCCCCTGCCTTCATGGACTTAGCAGCCCTAAATTTATTTATAAAAAGGCGTTGGGAAAACTCAATATTCTACAGATGCGATGAGAGACACCCCGACGCCGTTGACTGTTAACTGTTAACAGTCAACGTGAATCAGTTGGAGGATGCAGAGATTAGGGAGTGGTGTGGTTTAATTACTTAAAAAGCGCTGTAATTAATTTTGTAATTTAAGTTTATTGCTTGTTATCTGTTGTATCCATTTTAGCTTGGAAAGCTTTTAACATGAAATTTTTAGTTGTAGAGGATGACGAGTTAAATGCCTATGCACTCACCGCCGTTTTGACTGACCAAAACTATGCGGTTGAAGTTGCCACTGATGGTAATGCTGCTTGGGATTTGATTCAAATTTACGATTATGATCTAATCCTCCTAGATGTAATGTTACCCAAGCTGGATGGTATTAGTCTTTGTCGTAAAATCCGTTCTAGTGGTCTGCAAATGCCAATATTGTTATTGACAGGGCGCAATAGTAGTCATGATAAAGCGATTGGATTAGATGCAGGTGCAGATGACTATGTAGTTAAACCCTTTGACCAAGAGGAGTTAATTGCTCGGATTAGGGCGCTGTTGCGTCGCAAAGGCGCAACCTCACAACCTGTGCTGGAATATGGTAAGTTGCAGCTAGATCCTAGTAACTGTGAAGTGGTTTATGCTGGCAATCTGCTGCCACTTACCCCAAAAGAGTATGCTCTGTTAGAACTATTTTTGCGAAATAGTCGCCGGGTGTTTAGCTGCGACATGATTTTAGAACATCTTTGGTCTTATGAAGATACTCCACAAGAAGAGGCTGTTCGCACTCATATCAAAGGGTTACGGCAGAAACTCAAAGCTGTAGGAGCGCCCGGTGATTTGGTTGAAACAGTTTATGGTATTGGCTATCGTCTGAAACAACTGGAAGAGGGGGTAGGGAGTAGGGAGCAGGGGGAAAACTCCTCTCCTCTGAACCCTTCACCCTGCCCCTCTGCCTCTTCTTCCTCAGTTACAAATCTCAAATCACAGCAGCAAACACTATTGGCAGTTGCAGAAATTTGGCAACGATTTCAAGGGCGCGTGGATGAGCAGGTGAGGGTGCTAGAGCAAGCGATCGCAAATTTAAATCAAAATAGTTTAAATGTCCAATTGCTCACCCTTGCAGCCAAAGAAGCGCATACCTTAGCAGGCTCTTTAGGTACTTTTGGCTTACCTCTTGGCTCAAAAATGGCACGCAATATCGAATTGCTACTGGGTTCTGGCCAAACCTTGAGTAAATCTCAGATTAGCAACCTCGAAAGTTGGGTAAAGTTATTGCGTCGGGAAATTGAGGGAAACGACGCGGCGGCAATATCTGCATCACCAACCCCACAGGCATTAAAAACAGTGGCGCAACCGCTGCAAAACGATTCTTATGCAGAAACTAAAATATTGGTTGTGGATGACGATCCGCAAATTCAGGCATTGTTGCAAACTTTACTTAGTCCTTGGGGACTCAAAGCGATCGCTCTTGAAGATCCGCGTCAGTTATGGGAAACCTTGGAAGCGGTTGCCCCAGATATGCTGATTTTGGATGTGGAATTACCTTATACAAATGGTATAGAACTTTGCCAATTTGTACGCAAAGATTCGCGCTGGAGTCAGTTACCCATCTTATTCCTCACTGTTCATAGTGATGCCGAGATGGTAAATCAGGTATTTAGCGTTGGTGCTGATGACTTTGTAAGCAAGCCCATTGTCGGGCCAGAACTAGTAACCCGAATCGTCAATCGCTTAGAACGGTTAAAATTGCGGCAACGTGTGGCGCACGGGGGCAGGAGAGCAGGGGGAGCAGGGGGAGCAGGGGGAGCAGGGGGAGATAGGGAAGTAAATTCTTCCTCATCCCACTCATCGCCCTCATTCCCGAATTTACAAGCCATCAACGAACTAGAATTGAGAGTAGCAGAGCGCACCGCCGAGTTAATTAACGTGAATCAACAGTTGCAGTCACAACTTGATGAACGTCAGCGCACACAGGAAGAATTACGATTTTCTCAAGCCCGATTTGCCCGGATTTTAGATATTGCTGATGATGCAATTATTTCCATCAATGGATTCCAACGCATTACCTTGTTTAATCAAGGAGCAGAAAAGATTTTTGGCTACTCTGCCCAGGAAGTGATTGGCAAGGGTCTCGATTTACTCTTACCGCAGCGCTTTTTCCAAGCGCATCGTCAACATGTGGTTGACTTTGGTAAATCTCCCAACCTTGCCCGTCGGATGGGAGAACGGCGTGAAATCTATGGCCGCCGAAAGGATGGCACTGAATTTCCAGCAGAAGCTTCCATCTCTAAAATAGATATGGGCGAGGAAATATTTTATACAGTTATCTTGCGAGATATAACGGAGCGCAAGCTAATTGAACGGATGAAAGATGAATTTGTCTCTGTTGTTAGTCACGAACTTCGCACACCTCTAACTTCGATTCACGGCTCTTTAGGAATGCTAGCCAGTGGTTTACTACCGACAGACTCAGAGCAGGGAAAACGCCTACTGCAAATTGCTACTGATAGCAGCGAACGCCTAGTACGCTTAATCAACGACATCCTGGACATTGAGCGGATCGAGTCGGGTAAGGCGAAGATGGAACCAGAAATTTGCAATATTGTTGATTTGATCACTCAAGCAGTAAATGTCATACAGCCTTTAGCCGATAAAGCAGGAGTGACGCTATCTATTTCTGCCCTATCAGGTCAAGTCTTAGCAGATTCCGATCGCATTGTCCAAACTTTGACCAATCTTTTAAGTAACGCCATTAAATTTTCCTTTGCTGGATCTACGGTTTGGTTGGGGATGCAACAACAAGGGGATGAAGTTTTGTTGACAGTCAAAGATACCGGACGCGGTATCCCAACTGACAAACTTGAGAGTATCTTTGAGCGCTTTCAACAAGTTGATTCCTCAGATTCACGTAACCATGATGGTACTGGTTTAGGTTTGGCAATTTGTAGGAGTATTATGCAACAGCACGGTGGACGCATCTGGGCTGAAAGTGTATTGGGTGAAGGCAGCACTTTTTACGTCACTCTCCCGTTGTTTGAGAATTTCCAAAATCCTGAGTTAAGCTAATCGGCATTTAAGCTGCATAATATAAATGCAGAGTCGGTTGAAAATAA
>NZ_JAYGHD010000079.1:0-18499 GCF_034932245.1 Nostoc sp. UHCC 0251 | reverse complement strand
GGGGGAGCAGGGGGAGCAGGGGGAGCAGGGGGAGCAGGGGGAGCAGAGGGAGCAGAGGGAGCAGAGGGAGCAGGGGGAGATGAGAGAGCAAGAAAGAATAACCTAATGCCCAATGCCCCATGCCCCATGCCCCATGCCCAATGCCCCATGCCCAAAAAATAAATAAGGGCGCACATTTGTACGCCCTAAAAAATAAATAATCTAAATAAAAAGGATTTAAGCAGTCAGCTTAGTCAGTGTCAGCTGCTGTTGCTGCGCCTTCTTCTTCTTCACTCTTCGGTGGTCTTTGTTGGAACCTTCTCTGCATTCTTCCTGTCGTAGTTCGTTTACGAAACTTTCTGGCATACGCCTGGTTCCGTAGCGCCTTTTCTTTTTTCGGGTTACGGCGCTTGGCCATGTTCACCTCATTAAATAAACAACAAAAAAGTAGCAACTAGGCATCACGTAGGCAATATCAGTTACCAATGTTATTGATATACTTGTAGCCTAGTGCAGCAATAAATACGCTTTAAACAGTGTACTAGTCTATCGCATTCAACCTGGCTTTGTCAATAAAAGTTTAGAATTATTTCCGCCACCTAGATAAAAAATATCTTTATATTAGATTCAAATTCGTCAATTATAGATGTAAATTAGCTATACCAATCCAAAATCATTCGTGAAAAAAATCTGTTGCTTATTACCTGGCTTCACAACTCAAATAGGATTGCTATAACTAGTTGTTGTTGAAACAAACTAATCAATATTATCAAGAATTAAGTGGCGGTCTCAATCCCCGATTAATTGTCTCTTCTAAATTTTGGATTCAAACTTCTTATTCAGATTATTTTTTTAATGCGTGCTGAAAGAATATTAGTGTTAGCTGGTTTAGGCAAGGCTAATGTTAGTTATAAACTGAAAAATTTTATGATTTAGCAAGTGTTATGTATATAGGAATACAGTGCCTCTATTGTAACTTGATGTTAGACTGAATAATATTCTACGTAAATCGTGAGAATAAAATCTCAAACCACAAACATTTGTGTATAAAACAAAACTCAATAAAAATTTAATTAGTTGAGTTTATGTAAGTGGTAGAGAACTATAGAATACAATACAGAAATTTTGAAGATTGAACGTTATTGCTTTTTTTCCGGCAGCTGTCCAGTCCACACGTAGCTTATGGCGTATTGGACAAACAGTATTGGGTATTATCTTTCGTCATCCCATTACTGGCACTAGTATCATCCCAATTTTACCCGATGGTCGGATTGTACTGATCCGGCGACGTGACGATGGTCTTTGGGCATTGCCTGGAGGCATGGTGGATTGGGGAGAAGATATTCCCAACACAGTCCGCCGGGAATTGCTCGAGGAAACTGGGCTAGAATTGGTGAAAATTAACCGTTTGGTAGGAGTTTACTCCGCACCAGACCGAGATCCCAGAATCCATTCAATTTGTATTGTGGTTGAAGCTGAAGTACATGGGACAATGGAAATTCACGATACTTTGGAAGTCATGGAAATCCAAGCTTTTTCTCCCAATTTGCTACCTTCAGAACAGATGTCTCACGACCATACTCGGCAGTTGCAAGACTACTTGAATGGTTTGACAACACTGGCATAACAATATTTTTTTCATTAGTGATTGGTCATTTGTCAGATGCTAATGACTAATGGCTGATGACTATTTATTATAGTGCTACAAGTTAACTACTAAATTCAAATGGATATATTATTCCGTAACTCCCGGAGAAAGCTCTCTCAAGGGCTGATATTCTGGCGTGAAGTCGGTGAAAAAACTCCTATAATTTTTTTACATGGTGCTTGGAATGAGAGCAGTCAATGGTTATCTGTGATGGAGGCCCTTGCACAAGATTTCCATTGTTTTGCACTTGATTTGTTAGGATTTGGTGAATCAGAGAATCCGAATATCCACCATTCGATAGATTTACAAGTAGAGTGTTTGGCTGAGTTTTTACAAGCTGTCAAGCTAGAAAAAGTCTATTTAGTAGGGCATTCTCTTGGGGGTTGGGTTGCTGCTAGCTATGCTTTAAAGTATCCAGAGAAAGTTGCTAGTTTAGTACTGCTAGCACCAGAGGGTGTAGAGATACAAGGACAAGAAGAGTATTGCCAGAAGATGCGGCGATTATTGAATTATCCACCACTAATAGTTAAATTGTTGCGATCGCTAACTCCCTTCACTAAAATTTTAGGTTGGCATGAAAAAATTGCACAGGATTTGCAATTACGTCAGGAATTGTTGCGTTATCCCATAGGTTGCCAGTTACTTTTCAAGCGGCGACAAGCAGAAATTGAGGCAGAATTAGTGCAAAAGCGGCTTTACATGATAGATGTGCCTGTTTTTATTTTACAAGGTGGCCAAGATACACCAGATGCTTTAGCCAAGAGCCGGGTTTATGCTCAACTGATGCCGAAAGTCGAGTTGAAAATGATTGCCCATGCTGGAAATAACTTACCAGAATCTTGTGCTGGAGTTGTAGCGGTTGAGATTCGGGAGTTTATTCAAGGTATTTTAAAAAGCCATAATTTAAACGAATTAAACTAGCTCATTCAGGGTTTGTTGCCAATCCACTACACATATTCCTTCGCTCTCAAACCGTGATATATGTTTCAAGTTTGTTGTCACAACTATGACCTGATTAAAACTCTTCAATTGAAGAATTGCCTGAGCAGCAAGAATTACATCACCATCCAAACTTTCATTGCTTGCTGTAGGCTTCCCCTGGTTTCTTACCCATGCCCATAATTCGGCTGCTTTTCGCATCGTTTCGGGAGTCAGTGGTATGAGACAAATTTGGCTAAGTTTGTTGAGGTGATCTATACTTTTTTGTTTTCCTTGTCTCAATAGTTCACGCCGAAGCTCATAATCGGCTATTTCTGGCACACGTATAACAGTTTCAGTTTTCTGTAAAGATTTCAACCACTGCTGAACTTTTGGGTCTACTTTTGGATGCGTTACTTGGCTCAAAGGATGAGTGTCTAGCAATATGGCTCTACTCATCTGTGTTTTTACACTGACATCCGATTCTGATTCAAGCCTGCCTCAATCTGTGGGTATGTTTGCTCATCGTATCCAGATTCATCAGCTATCCATTCGTCAACCAGTTCTATTACCTTTTCTAAGGAGTCATCCTTTTTTGCTTCCGATTTAGAAAATTGGACAACTTGATATTCATCTAAATCTAAATTAATGTGTTCTGAGTTTCCTGAGATAATAGCCGATCTGATCTGACCTTTTATACTCGACCCCGGAATCATAGGGGGAAATATACCAGCGATATCAATGTCTCTCGTTTCACTAGAAACAGATATTGCTCTTTTATAGCTTCCACCACTCACAATATTGGACAGTGGAGAAGATTTTTCCTCAATTAACGCATCGATTATTGCCCTAACTTTGAAAAGATCCACTAAAGAAAGGGCAGCGAGTTGTTGCATAATTACATAAAACGATGATGCTTTGGGCATAACTTCACTATGGGTAAACTTATCTCTTTATTTTATTCCATCTGTGCTATCATCCATTACTATTTCCCGCATTCCCCAAAATATCAAATTTGCTTCCCCAATCAAACGTGCTGCAATTTCAGGATATAAAGCTTCTAGATAGTTTAATAATAAAGTGCGATCGCCTCCTTTCATTGCAATTTTCCCATTAGGAAATAATTGCAGCCACGCCTCAATAAAATCTTTAATTCCAGCTAATATTGTGTAAATAACTCCACTTTGAATAGCTTCTGTAGTATTGAGAGCAAAACGTGGTGGTAGAGACGGAAAGTTTTGCATTTCCACTAATGGTAATTGTCCTGTCTGTTGACCGAGAGTTGCAAATTGCAAACCTAATCCCGGCAAAATTGCACCTCCAACTAGACATTGATTAGAATCCGCTGCCGTAAAAGTTAGCGCTGTCCCAGCATCAATCACCAACATTGGAAAACCCCACGTTTTCCCCGCACCCAATAAAGCTAAAGCGCGGTCAATTCCTAGTGTGGGATACACACCTGTTAGTGGTACTTGATCTAAGGTAATAACGCGAGTATTTGGGTAAGCTTGCCAAATAGCAGTTTGACTGGGAACTACGGAGGCGACGAGAAGAGGACAGAGGGGCAGAGTGTTTATTAGAGATTCACCTTGTGGAAAAATTTTCTCTAGTAAATCATTCAGGGTTTGACATTCAGCCAGCTGTTGTATAAAAGATTCAGGTAGATGGTCGCTATCCCAAGCTGAGTAAAGCGTTTCGCTAACAAACAATGCCCAATGCAGGCGGGAATTCCCAATTTCCAAAGCTAGCCAAATATTCTCTGTGTGTTCTGGGTGCTTATGGGGTTTCACACTTTTAACTTTTTTAAGTCAGTTATAGGTTTTTTAATAAAAATTAACATTCAAGCCGTGTCACAATAAACCTAGAGGAACAAATACTCATTGTGTTAAGGAGGGGAGTTATGGTAGCGCTCACCGAAAAAACTGAAAAACGGCTCACCATACAGACTGTGGAAATCGCTCAAGAGACGACGGCTATCCGCTCTCTGGATTGGGATCGCGATCGCTTCGATATTGAGTTTGGTCTGCAAAACGGTACTACTTATAACTCGTTTCTCATCCGTGGGGAGCAAACTGCTTTAGTTGATACCTCCCACGAAAAGTTTCGTCAACTATATTTTGATACACTGACCGGACTAATCAAGCCAACAGATATTGATTATTTGATTATCAGCCACACCGAGCCAGACCATAGCGGTTTAGTTAAAGATTTGCTGCAAATGGCTCCAGAAATTACCGTTGTCGGTTCTAAAGTGGCGATTCAGTTTCTTGAGGATTTCGTACATCAGCCATTTAAAAGGCGGATTGTGAAAAATGGCGATCGCTTAGATTTGGGCAATGGGCATGAATTTGAATTCGTGATTGCTCCAAATTTACATTGGCCAGATACTATTTTCAGCTTCGACCATAAAACTAAAATTCTTTACACCTGCGATGCCTTTGGGTTGCACTATTGCTCAGATAGCACCTTTGATGAAGACTTGGCGGCTATCGAAGAAGACTTTCATTACTACTACGATTGCTTGATGGGGCCGAATGCACGCTCAGTTTTGTCTGCCCTGAAGCGGATGGCAGAACTAAAAACCATCGATATGATTGCCACGGGACACGGGCCATTATTATCTCATAATGTTGAAGAACTAGTTGGACGTTATCGCACTTGGAGCCAAAGCCAAACCAAGCCAGAAACAGCTGTTGGGATATTTTACGTTTCCGAATACGGATATAGCGATCGCCTCGTGCAATCAATTGCCAACGGTATCGGTAAAACTGGTGTCGCCGTGGAAATTGTCGATTTGGGATCTGAAGTCGATTTACAAGAACTACGGGAATTAGTTAGCCGTTGTGCTGGACTAATTGTTGGTCTACCTCCGGCTTCTGGCGCTGCGAGCATTCAAGCTGCACTTAGCACAGTTTTAGGATCTGCTAAAGAAAAGCAGGCTATCGGCGTGTTTGAAACTGGCGGTGGTGATGATGAGCCAATAGATCCTTTGCTGAGTAAATTCCGCAATTTGGGTTTGACAACAGTTTTTCCAGCAATTCGGATTAAACAAACGCCCACAGAAAACACTTACAAGCTATGTGAAGAAGCGGGTACAGACTTAGCTCAATGGGTAACACGCGATCGCAGTATCAAAGCCATGAAATCCCTTGGTGCTGACTTAGATAAAGCATTAGGTAGAATTAGCGGCGGGTTATATATCATCACTGCCAAAAAAGGCGATGTATCTAGTGCCATGTTAGCCTCCTGGGTCGCTCAAGCTAGCTTCAAACCCTTGGGATTCTCCATTGCAGTAGCCAAAGATCGGGCAATTGAATCACTCATGCAAGTAGGCGATCGCTTTGTTCTTAATGTTTTAGAAGAAGGCAATTTCCAACCACTAATGAAGCACTTTTTGAAGCGGTTCGCCCCTGGTGCTGACCGCTTTGAAGGAGTGAGAACCCAGCCAGCCGAAAATGGTGCGCCTATCCTCAACGACGCCCTCGCTTACATGGAGTGCGAAGTCGTCAGTAGAATGGATTGTGGCGACCATTGGGCAGTATACAGCACCGTCTACGCCGGACGAGTTTCTAAGCCAGATGCTTTAACTGCTGTGCATCACAGAAAAGTTGGTAATCATTATTAAGAGGGGGAGTGGGGAGTAGGGAGTAGGGAGTGGTGTTTCCTACTTCTTATTGCCCATTACCCTAAAAGTCGTGTTGGAAAGCATTATTAAAAAAAGGAATAGGGAGTGGTGATTCCGACTTCTTATTCCCTACTCCCCATTCCCTACTCCCTACTTCCTATGTCAAAAAATAAACCCCGTGATGTTCAAGTTTATCCAATAGCTACAGATACAAGAATACTGCGATCGCGCAGTTGGTCAAGGCTCAGGTTTGAAATTGAATACGCTCTTGCTAAGGGTACAACTGCCAATTCTTATTTAATCGAAAGCGAGAAAACTGCCATCATTGACCCTCCAGGGGAAACGTTTACGGAAATTTATTTAAAAGCGTTGCAGCAGCGTTTTCATCTCGAAGACTTAGATTATGTAATTTTGGGACATGTCAACCCCAACCGCGCTGCAACTTTAAAAGCTTTATTGAAAATTGCCCCACAAATCACTTTTGTTTGTTCTAATCCAGGGGCAATTAATTTACGTAGTGCGCTGGAAAATCCAGATTTGCAAATTCTTGTGATGCGGGGCGAAGAAACCTTAGATTTAGGCAATGGGCATAATTTACAATTTATTCCCACCCCTAATCCCCGCTATGCAGATCAACTTTGCACATACGACCCCCAAACAGAAATTCTGTACTCAGATAAGTTATTTGGGGCCCATGTTTGTGGAGATCAGGTATTTGATGAAGGCTGGGAAGTATATAACGAAGATCGGCGCTATTATTTTGATTGCCTCATGGCTCCCCACGCCCGTCAAGTTGAAACAGCGCTGGATAAACTAGCTGATTTTCCAGTGAGAATGTATGCCAATGGACACGGGCCTTTGGTACGCTATGGCTTAATCGACCTGACCAAAGCTTATCGCCAATGGAGTCAGCAGCAAACATCTGCTGACTTGACAGTAGCGTTGATTTATGCATCAGCTTATGGGAATACGGCAACATTAGCCCAAGCGATCGCTCGTGGCATTACAAAAGCTGGTGTTGCCGTAGAATCAATTAACTGTGAATTTACTGAACCAGAAGAAATTCGGGCGGCTGTAGAGAAAGCCGGTGGTTTCATCATCGGTTCTCCGACCCTCGGCGGTCATGCACCCACACCCGTGCAAACAGCTTTAGGAATTGTCCTATCCACCGCTACTAATAATAAACTCGCTGGCGTTTTTGGTTCCTTTGGCTGGAGTGGGGAAGCGGTTGATTTAATTGAGGGTAAATTGAAAGATGCTGGCTATCGGTTTGGTTTTGACACCATCCGCGTAAAATTCAAACCCGACGATACCACCTTACAATTGTGTGAAGAAGCTGGAACCGACTTTGCCCAAGCTTTGAAGAAAGCGAGAAAAGTGCGATCGCAAAGTCAACCTGCGACAACTGTAGAACAAGCAGTTGGTCGGATTGTCGGTTCTCTTTGTGTTCTCACAGCAAAAGAAGGCGATCGCTCTAGTGCCATGTTAGCCTCTTGGGTATCTCAAGCTAGCTTTAGTCCCCCTGGTTTAACTATAGCTGTAGCTAAAGAACGCGCAGTAGAAACTTTGACGCATACAGGAAACAAATTTGTCCTCAATATTCTTAAAGAAGGCAATCATTTGGGATTGATGAAGCACTTCCTCAAACCATTCGGCCCAGGACAAGACCGATTTGCTGATGTCGCCGCCGAAGAAGCGGAAAACGGTTCTCCCATACTTACAAATGCCCTAGCATATCTTGAATGTTCTGTAAAAAACCGGATGGAATCTGGCGACCATTGGCTAGTTTATGCCACTGTCGAAAATGGCAAGTTATTAGACACTGATGGCGTGACAGCTGTGCATCATCGCAAATCGGCAACACATTATTAATTGCGAATAGGGCATAAGGAAGCCACTGCGCTGGGCGGTCTTCTATGAGGCGATCGCCTGATGCTGCTTGGATAAAATTATTACGATATTGGGAAGCACAAACGGCTAAAATTTGAGATAGAGGTATTTTCTACTTATTTTGAATAATTTAATGCTCTCTGTTAAAAATTATTGCCATGACGTTACGTGAACTTGAAGATCAAGCACTGAGATTATCTGCCGAGGATCGTTGGCAGTTAATTAATACATTGATGCGATCGCTCCAACCGAAACTTCAGCCAGCGTCAAAGCCGAAGGGTTTAGCTGCAAGTTTAATCGGAATTGCGAAAACTGACACGTTACCACCTACAGATGAAGAAGTGAAAGCCATGCTAGATGAGCGGTTGGTGCAAAAGTATCTGTAATGCGAGTTTTATTTGATACGAACGTTCTGCTGGATGCTTTGTTAGCACGTGAGCCTTTTGTGGCAGATGCTGCTTTTTTGCTGGAGACGGTTGAATCGGGGCAAATCGAAGGGTTTATGTCGGCAACAACTGTTACGGATGTGTATTATTTAGTTGCACGCCAGACCAAGAGTGCTGAAGTTGCGATTGCCGCAGTGACTCAATTGTTGGCAATGATGGAAATTTGTGCGGTGGATCGCGGGGTGCTGGAACAGGCGATCACATTGGGGTTGACTGATTTTGAAGATGCGGTGCAGGTAGCATCTGCGATGAAGTTGGCGCTGGAGGCGATCATTACTCGTGATGTAAATGGATTTACAGGTTCGCCGATTCTAGCACTCTCGCCTAAAGATATGAGAAATCAGTTGATGTCGCAGAATGAATGAAAAGTTCCAAGGGAGCATCCAAATGCAAGCAAATTCACCAAAATCCTTATTTATCATTCTATTGAGTACTATTCACAAGTAAACTTTTGCATAAAAAAGGCTCAAGCATTGCTGCCTGAGCCTTTTCTAGATTCAACTAAATGACTTTCGCCTATCTAGTTTAGTAGCGACCACCACCGCCACCGCCACGGTTATAGCCGCCGCCACCACCACGATTACCACCACCACCGAAGGAACCACCTCGGTCTTCTCTGGGCTTGGCCTTATTCACTTTAAGGTCGCGGCCCAGCCATTCAGCACCATCAAGCGCTTCAATAGCTTTGGTTTCTTCATCTTCTGAACTCATTTCCACGAAAGCAAAGCCGCGTAAACGGCCTGTTTCACGGTCAGTAGGTAACTGAACACGCTTTACAGCACCATATTCTGCAAATACAGCACTCAGCGCATCTTGTGTAACTTCATAGGAGAGGTTACCAACGTAAATTGACATTAAATGTCTCCAAAATCATAAGTTTGTAGAGATTTAGATTTCGGAGAGAAGTCTGTAATACCAAAAGGAAAAAGCCTGTCAATACTAAAAACAAACACTGTCGCCGAATTAATTCTCATTTCACTTCCCATGATGGCATATCAACTAGCTTTCTGGGGAAAGTTTGAAAAACTGTTATAAAAAGTTATATAGCAGCCCACTTTGATTTTTGAAAGGATTTGCGTAGACAGGGAGTGGGGAGTGGGGAGTGGGGAGTGGGGAGTGGAGAGTGGGGAGTGGGGAGTGGGCAAGAAACTAATCAATTCTGTTTTCTAAATATTGGCCAATCATCAACTGTTCACCAGCACGAGAGATGATCGTCTGTCTGGTGCGGTATTTGCTGCCAATTAGCTTTAACTCTTCCTCAAATACTGAACCGTTGTATTCAGTACGTAAACACAGTGTTTTTGGGTTGGAGAAATAATACTGGGCGGTGACTGGTTTGGATATGGCAAAACCACGATCGCGATACAAAATGTTTCCCATCACCCCAAATATTGTTGAGCCTTGCGACTCTTTCTTTGTCTTGGACACATCAGTACTTTCCCATTCAACTGCTGCACCACAGATTAAACTACCCGTATCAGGCAAATCGTGCATCCGAGCTAGCTTTTGCAATTGATCGCAGCCCTGCTCTAAAAAATTGATCGTAACTATACTCTCTATCTCCTTAGTTTCTCCCTTCGGTAGGGTGTAGTAGCGTCGTTGCGATCGCCACTTACCGACTGATTCCTGAAAAAATTCGGAAATCTGGTATTCATCAGTGGTTTGTACGATTTTGAGCAATGATGTCACGCCTTACCTTCCTCACCTAATGCAAATATATTTTTGGCAAAAAACTTCATTCTTGCTGTTGTTGCTATGGTACTTATCACCCTGCTTTTTGCCATATTACGCAAGGGGGTAAGAAAAAATAGTGTTTTCCAATACATTATAGACTGAAAAAAGTAATAAATCTTTAATATTCTTAATTTATTAATAAAATACTGTAAGTGCATGTATTTATGCCTGAATACAAATAAATAGGTAATTATTGTAATATCGTCCATGTAGGGATATAGAGCAAAAAGTTTCATATCTCTAGAGAAAGCCAGGTTTCTCCTATAGGTAGATTTAAGAAAACTGACAATTCTTTATACTAAGTTTATAATTTATTAATCTGCAAGAAGATTTTCTACCTCTGCGTAAGAAGTAGAGCGGTGAGAAGTTTTGGAATTTTGTGGGAAAACAGTAATTTCTGATACAGAAATTACTGGTGGACAGCTTATGAATTCTCGCCGTTTTTAGTTAATGATATTTCTCACAATTACTTGGTAAAACACGGCTGTTTAATCCCAAAAGCTCCCCAATAAAAGAAAAATAAATGATCTTGGATATGAATAAGCCGCACAAACAGGAGAAAATGACAGATCCGGTAGCCGCCAACCAGCTCATTAATATCCAATTAAATTCTGTTGTGAAGGCTGATGTGGTGAGCGCAGATGTAAAGAGTAGAATTCTTGCAAACAGAACTTGTGCAACAGCTGGAAAAGGAAAAAATTACTTACTTTTCTCCACCTCTGTAAGAAGTTTGTTAATTCCCTGTTTGGTAAGTATAGGACTGCTGACGGCGAGTTGCGGTTCACTGCCCAAAGAATCAGCCGGAGCACAATCTCAGCAACCTGGTGGTAGAGAACCCGGTGGTGCAACACCTGTAGATGTGGCGATCGCTCGAACTGATTTGCTGCAAAAATCACCAGAATATACAGGTAATACAACACCGTTTCGGATTGTATCATTGCGATCGCAAGTAGAAGCCCGGTTGTTGGCTTTGAACCTAGATGTAGGCGATACAGTAAAGCAGGGGCAAAACGTCGGGCGGTTAGATGATGCCATACTTTCGACCGAATTAAAGCAAGCAGAAGCAGAGCTAGCAGCTCTCAAATCAGAAGTAGCTAGGGCAACTAATCAGGTAAGCAATGCCCGTGCCGATGTTGAACGGGCGCGGCTACAAGTGGTACAAGCTCAAGCAGATTCCAAACGGCAACAGGATCTATTCCAAGCCGGAGCGATCGCTGAACAAACTGCCCAACAAGCGCGTACCCAGGCGCAAACAGCAGCCCAGGCATTACGGGCCGCTCAAGAGCAGGTGCGTACAGAACAGCAAGCCGTTGCTGCGGCCCAAGGTAGAGTATTAGCCCAACAGGCATTGGTTGCTCAAACCAAAGAGCGCAGGTCTTACGCTCGGCTGACATCTCCGATCACTGGCATAGTTACAGAAAAGGTAACAGAACCCGGCAACCTTCTGCAAGCAGGTAGTGAAGTCTTGAAAATTGGCGACTTTAACCGTGTGAAAGTCGTCGTGCAAGTTTCCGAACTAGAACTGGCACAAATTCAGGTTGGGCAATCTGTACAAGTGCGCTTAGATGCCTTCCCCAATGAAACATTAACTGGCAGAGTTACGCGCATTTCTCCAGCTGCCGATGCCACCGCTCGCTTGATACCTGTAGAGGTAGTGATTCCCAACACTCAAAGCAAGATTGGCAGTGGACTGCTGGCGCGAGTCAATTTTGAAAACCAGACTCAACAGCGAGTAGTAGTACCGCAAACAGCTATTCAGAAACAAGCCGGGGGAGCAGAGGGAGAGCAAGAAAACCGATCTGGAACGCTATTTGTGGTGAAAGAGACAGAAGGCAAAACGAAAGTGGCATCGCGTGCTGTCAACTTAGGAAAAAGGGCTGATGGCAAAGTGGAAATTTTATCTGGCTTGCAACCAGGAGAACGCTATGTTGTTCGCAGTGGTCAACCCTTAAAAGATGGAGGCGCTGTACGTTTATCGATTCTTTCGGAAACAGCGGAGTCAGCCCCTAAGGGTAATTAAAAATTCAAAATTCAAAAAGTCTTTTGGAATTTTTCATTTTGCCTTTTTAATTGGAGCACAGCGATAATAATGCAACAAGTAAACAAGAGTGGCGGATTTAGTATCAGTGCCATATCAATCCGCCAACACATCGGCACACTCATGTTGACGTTGGCAGTGATAGTATTAGGAGTCTTTTTTGTACTCAAGCTACCAGTGGATTTACTACCATCAATCACCTATCCTCGGATTGGTGTGCGAATACAAGCACCTGGAATCTCCCCAGAGGTAGCAGTTGATGAAGTAACAAAGCCCCTAGAAGAAGCCTTCTCGGCTACTGAGGGCGTGATCCAGATTTTCTCCCAAACTCGTGAGGGGCAGGTAAATTTGGATCTTTACTTTCAAACGGGAGGCAATATTGACCAAGCCTTAAACGATGCTACAGCTGCCTTTAACAGGGCTAGAAGTACATTACCAGACACCATCGAAGAACCGCGCTTATTCAAAGTTGATCCTTCCCAGCTACCCGTTTACGAATTGGCATTAACTTCGCCCTCCTTAGAAGGCATGGCTTTACGTGTTTTTGCTGAAGAGGAACTAGTCCGCGAACTAAGTGTTGTACCCGGAGTTGCAGGGGTAGATGTATCGGGCGGAGTTCAAGAAGAAGTTAGGGTCAATATTGATTTGGATCGGTTGCAAGCTGTAGGTGTAGGCTTGACCGATGTGCTAGATCAACTTAGAGATCGCAACATAGATATTTCTGGTGGTCGGATTTTGGGGCAGAATTCTGAGCCATTAACCCGTACCGTGGGGCGCTTCCAAAATGCCAATGAAATCAGCAATCTTTCCTTTGAAGTCTCTTCCCCTACTCCCTCATCTCCCGATTCTGCCGCTACTTCCACCACTCCCAACCGCCGCGTCTATTTGCGAGACTTTGCTGAAGTTATTGATGGTTCGGAACAACAACGAATTTACGTCTTACTCAACGGGGAACCAGCGATAAAAGTCAGTGTCCAAAAGCAGCCGGATGCAAACACGATCAACGTTGTCGAGGGTGTGAAAAAACGCTTAGAAGAACTCCGACAATCTGGTGTAATTCCCCAAGGGACAGTTATTACACCTACCTTGGATGAGTCGCGGTTTATTAGCAATTCTATCTCCAATGTTGCCACTTCCGGGTTGATAGGTACTGCACTAGCAGCGATCGCAGTTCTCCTATTTCTCGGTTCTCTACGACAAACTTTTATCATCGTCCTCGCCATCCCCTTAGCAACCTTAGCTGCCATCATCTTGATGGGACTATTTGGCTTATCTCTCAACGTTTTTAGTTTGGGTGGTCTAGCGTTGGGTGTAGGTATTGTGGTAGATAACTCCATCGTCATGTTGGAGAACATTGCTGAGGGGGCTGGGATGACTCCTGGTAAGGATAATAAAACCCGCTTGAATTCGCAGCAATTAATTTACCAGGCAGAAAAAAGTAGCCAAGAAGTAGAATCAGCTTTAATTGCTTCTACTAGTACAAACTTGGTGGCGGTGTTGCCGTTTTTGCTCATCGGCGGCTTTATCGCCCTACTATTTAATGAGTTAATTCTTACCATCACCTTTTCTGTTGCGGCTTCAATTTTAATTGCCGTCACCGTTGTGCCGATGCTTGCCTCCCGCATGTTGGCATGGAAGTTTTCCAGCCGTCTGAGCGAATTTTGGCTGTTGCAAAAGTTTAATAGCCGTTTTGATGCATCTACGAGAGGATACGGCAGTTTTCTAGCTGGGATATTACGCTGGCGGTTGGTGACAATAGCGATCGCTATTATCCTTTTTGGTGGCGGCAGTTTGTGGATGGCTCCACAAATTCCCCAAGAAATTCTCCCCCGCATCAACACCGGACAAGCCAACTTAAACGCTCAGTTTCCTCCCGGTACACCCCTAGAAACTAACCGAAAAGTCATGACTGCGGTGAATGATATTCTCCGCAATCAACCAGAAACAGAATATGTTTTCTCTACATCTGGTGGTTCTCTGTTTGGTGCTAATACCAATGCCAATCCCCTGCGAAGTACTGCAAATATTACTCTGAAACCGGGTACTAACGTGCAAGCTTATACAGAACGACTTACGCAGGAGTTTAACAAGTTAAATTTAGCCGGAATTCGCTTGCGCCTTTCCCCTGGTCAAGTGCGGGGCTTGATTCTTAGTAACTCTCCTATCCGTGGTGCTGATGTTGACGTGATGCTTCAGGGAAATGACGTAAATACTTTAGAAGAAGCTGGCCGTCAGGTACTAGCAGCCCTGGAAGAACAAGTCACCCTTGCGAGATTTCGTCCCGACGCAGACGATCGCCAACCAGAAATTCAGATTATTCCTGACTGGGAAAGGGTTTCGGCTTTGGGGTTAACTACTACAGATATTGGACAAACAATTCAAACTGCGATCGAAGGTAGCGTCCCAACTCAGTTGCAACGCGGCAACCGTTTAGTCGATGTTCGGGTACAGTTGAATGAAAAATCAGTGCAAGCAGCTTCTCAATTAGAGAGGTTGCCTTTATTCGTGGAGAACAATCGCCAAGTCCGCTTGAGCGATGTTGCTAAAATTGCTGAAGCTCAAGCTCCAGGAGAAGTTCAGCGAATTAACCAACGTCAGGTTTTCTTAATTGCTGGCAACTTGACTGAGGGAGCTAGCCTCAGTGGCGCTCTAGAACAGGTGAGTACGGTACTAGATAGTTTAGATTTACCTGAAGGTGTTAGCCGCTTACCCAGTTCAGCTGCTGAATCTAATCAGCAACTACAAAGTTCGCTGCAACTATTAGGTGGATTAGCTGCTTTTCTAGTCTTTGTAGTAATGGCGGTACAATATAACTCCCTGATTGATCCCCTAGTAATTATGTTTACAATTCCTTTGGCATTAGCTGGGGGGATTTTCGGACTTTACATTACTAAAACTGCCATTGGGGCGACAGTGATTGTCGGTGCGGTTTTGCTAGTGGGTATTGTGGTCAATAACGCCATCATTATGGTGGAATTGGCGAATCAAATTCGGGAACGGGAAAAAGTTGACCGAAAAACTGCCATTTTGAAAGCTGCTCCTCAACGCCTACGACCAGTGTTAATGACAACTATTACCACAGTTTTAGGTATGTTCCCCCTAGCGTTAGGAATTGGGGAAGGCTCAGAATTCCTGCAACCATTAGGCGTGGTGGTGTTTTCGGGTTTATCTTTGGCAACAGTGCTGACGTTGTTTATCATTCCGTGTTTTTATACTCTGTTACACGATTTGCTGGGTGGAAAATGGGCGAAGCCAGTGTTAATCCGGTTACGTGGATTTACCAAAAAATTTATCAGCTAATGAGCGTTTAAGTTCCATAAACCTCTCCCTGCCTTGAACTTTCGTTCAAGCCTGTCCCTCTCCGAGTCGGAGAGGGACGGTTTTGCGTAGTAAAACCAGGGAGAGGTATTTTTTACGGCTAATTAGATGGACATAATAAGCTGATGTGCGCCTAAATTGTATAAACACTCTTTGCGGTCGTTAACGGTTAACGGTTAACGGTTATCAGTCATCAGCCTTCGTGTAAATGTTCAAGTTAAATACGTAACAGCTTATAACTATAGGACTAGTATTTGATTTATGAAAAAATCTAAGTATATGTAGTATATGTAGGGTGTGTTACGGCTTCCGTAACGCACCAAAATCTTCGCATGGTGCGTTAGCCTACGGCATAACTGAAATATTTTCAGAAATCAAATATGATTCCTATAGTCAAACTCACGTTAATATTAATTTGTTGCAAAGACTTTTGGAAATGTTAAAAATTAGGTATTTTTAAATTCATTTCAACTTCACATATTGTTTCATCTGTCAATAAATAAACTTTAATTTAGATTTTTTATAAAGATTGCGTGAAATTACTAGTGATTGTGATAAAGCATTACAATAATTGCTTTATAAATCAACTTATGAGTAGATGTAAAATCACTGAGCAAGCACATATTAAACGCTATTTATCTAGCAAGTACACAGCAGTTTAAAAGTCAGTTTTTGCCGATTGATTTAACCCACGCGGTATAGCATTCTCTCAATTAATATAAAGAGGACAGAAATTATGACTACGATAGCAACCAAAATAGCCTTATCTGTTCTAGGAGCAGTAGGAATTAGTTTTTTGTCTTTGACACCAGCGAAAGCCTTCATCACGGTAGAAACCATCGTGACAGAGGCAAACGAAGACATATTGAAGATGAAAAACCCAAGAACCCTTGGGCCAGAGTTTCAACCAGGGCAAGTAATAGAATATGGTGTCCCAGATGTAGCTAATAACTTTGTAAATGGCACTGGATATGATATAGAAAGCTTGGTTTTTGATTTAAAAACGCTGTCCTATAGTAATCCAGATTCTACTCCCGTATTTGATCATGAGCCGGTGCAGTGGGGAGATGTTAATGGAGATTACAAGATTGGTTACTCTAATGACCCTGATCTAAAGAATATTTTTACAGACGTTACCATCAAAGATAACATCATCACTTTCAGTGGTGGCGTAATCCCAAATGGAAGCCTGTTTTACAATCCATTCGTTACCAACCCCAATGTAGCGCCAGGTGGTGGAATTATTCCACCAATACCAGCAGAGCAAGAGGATAAAGATGGGCCAGTCAGAGTGGCTAGTTATTACACCGCTGTACCTGAATCAACTAATATTTTGGGTGTACTATTATTTGGCGCTTTAGGTGTAGCTTTCAAACTAAAGCGATCGCTATACTCTTAATCCCCTTACTCTGTAATTAATTCACGATACACTGCGAGTGTTTCCTGATGAACGCGGGCAACACTCAGCCATTGTAGGTTTTGATTTGCCCGCTGTTTCCACTCATGCAGCATATCGGCATTACTCAGTAATTCCACTAAAACTCCAGCCAAAGCATTACTATCTTTTGCTGGCACTAAAAGTCCTGCTTCCCCATTGTCCAAAGCTTCAGGAATACCGTCTACTTGAGTACCAACGATCGCAGTTCCAGCTTCCCTAGCTTCCGAAAGTACCAACGGACAAGGATCGCGGTGAGAAACTAGCACAAATATGTCACAAGATATCAGATAGCGTTGAGGTTCCGCCTGGAAGCCTTCAAAATGGATGCGTTCTTTTACAGAAGTTGCTTGTGCCTGTGCCTCAAATAGCTGTTTATCAGGGCCATTTCCTACCAAATAAAGATGCACTTGGGGAAAATCTGAGGCAATTTGTTCAAAGGCAGCAATTAACTCAGCGATTCCCTTGCGTTGATACATCCCGGCTACGGTAGCGATCGCTGGACGCTGTAACGGTAAAGGTTGATAATCTTGTATATGTCGTGTGCGGGGGCTGCCCAAAGTTCCATTGCATACTACCCGCAGCTTGTTTTCTGAAATACCGCGCCTTGCCATAGAATCTTGCACAGCCTTGCTAACGGCAATTACCCTATCAGCTAAACCCATCAGCAGACTGGAACGCTGAAATTCATTATGGACTGTGGAAACTAAAGCATACTTATGCCCTCTAAAAATGCGGGCTAATATGACTCCCGTCATCATATGTGCATGAACAATATCAGGCTGAAATTCTGCTGCGATCGCCAGGTAACGCACAGATGCTTTAATAATATTTATCGGTTTCCTAGTTTGGTCTAGTTGGTAGTGTTTCACACCACACGTATTTAGTAATTTCTCATATTCACCACCAGCAGAAATAACCGCTACCTCATAACCAGATTTAGCCTGTAAACAAGCCAAATCCACAGCCACATTCACAATCCCATTACCTATTTCTTGAACGTGGTTCAAAATATGTATGATTCGCATAATCTTTGAGATATGTATAAAAATTAAAGATAAATAACTGAGTGTAAATCAACACAATTATTGTTGAGGTCTTCAACGATAGTCAGTAGTGCGTAAATTGGCACTAGCTACTGACTAAGAGCATTTATAATCAGTCATTTAGCTTTAAAGACTTATTCAGTAACGGCTCAATAAATCGGGATAAAAGGAGGTAGGATTCTTGACTTTTCACTTTATGTGGAAAAGTCCACCAAAAATCTAACTCCTTAACCCGTTTCCGAAGTGGAAAGGGGGAAATTCAAAGTCTCTCTCCTTTTAGGCTACGGTGTACACACAAGTCGGAGATAGTAGTCTGTCAAGGAATAATTGACGAGTTCATTCTTTGTCTTGACGGCGATTTACCCTTGTCTCTCTAACGTGTCAGTCTTTTAGACGCGATAAATCGCGTCTCTACATGAGGG
>NZ_JAYGHD010000078.1:0-18656 GCF_034932245.1 Nostoc sp. UHCC 0251 | reverse complement strand
GCTTGTTCGGTGTGGGCAGATAAGGAGTCAATTCTGAGTCTGAATGGCAAGGCTTACACTTGCATCTGACCGAGAGTTCAGCCTTTTAGTGACAGTAATCTACTGTCGGGCTGGATTAGCTATTTACGGACTGATTACCGTGATTTACTAATCAACGAATCGCACGTATTGTCCAAACTCAGTCCAAAAGAATTATCTCTCGAACCCATTCGTGCTGATGCCCTAATTCTGCTACAGTCCGAGCAAAATATTTTACATTTGGAATTTCAAACCCAACCTGATCCTGAAATTCCTTTTCGGATGATTGACTATCGGTTGCGAGTATATCGCCGCTTTCCAAACAAAGCAATGCATCAAGTTGTGATTTACCTCAAGCAGACAAATTCAGATTTGGTGCAACAAAATACATTTACAATTGCTGGGACAAGGCATGAATTTTCAGTTATCAGACTCTGGGAACAACCAACTGAAGTATTTCTGAGAATGCCTGGACTGTTACCCTTTGCAGTTTTGAGTAGTACAATTGATCCAGAAGCCGTGCTTAACCAAGTTGCACGGGAAATTAATAGTATGACAGAATCAAGAAATCAAAGTAATATTGCTGCTTCCACAGCGATTTTAGCTGGTTTAGTATTAGACAAAGAGGTTATTAGACGAGTTTTGAGGTCAGATATTATGCGCGAGTCAGTGATTTATCAAGATATTTTAGAAGAAGGCAAAGCTGAAGGCAAAGCTGAAGGCAAAGCTGAAGGCAAAGCTGAAGCTTTACTTGAAGTGGCAAGCAATCTTTTTAATACTGGTATGCCATTAGAACAGATAGCAAGGTTGACAGGGTTATCAATTGAGCAGTTACAGCATTTGCAGGTAAATGAGTCTGATGAGTCCAAATAAATAATCGGTGCAGGTTGACTGCACCGATGGCTGCGCCGACGCTCGCGTACGTACAATTTATATTTAATTGCACCGGACATTTCCCTCACGCCAATGCGGAAGCTTGGGGTTTGGCAAAAATCATTCTTCCTGCGGTGGTTTGCAAAGCACTGGTGACTACTACTCGTAATTCACCACCCACATAACTGCTACCTTCTTCAACGACTACCATTGTGCCGTCGTCTAGGTAGCCAATACCTTGACTGGGTTCTTTGCCTTCCTTGAGAATTTTCAAATCAAGGTTGTCGCCTGGTAAATAACTGGGACGGACGGCGTTTACTAAATCATTTACATTTAAAACAGGTACTTTCTGAACGCTAGCAACTTTAGACAAGTTGTAGTCGTTGGTTAGGAGTGTGCCGCTAATTTCTTGGGCAAAGCGCACCAACTTGGCATCGACTGTGGGAATATCTTCGTAGTCAATTGTATTAATTACGATGCGATCGGGATAATCTTCTTTAATGCGGTTGAGAATTTCTAGTCCTCGTCTTCCTCGCACCCGCTTTTGGTCTTTACTAGCATCCGCTACTTGTTGAAGTTCTTGCAAGACAAACTGCGGTACAAGAATTTGCCCTTCCAAAAACCCTGTTTCTAGTAATGCTTCAATGCGACCATCAATAATGCAGCTAGTATCTAAAACTTTAGTATTAGCTGGTTTTAGCGTCCCTTCCACTACCATCGATTCGACGGTGTTGGGATTAATGAAGCGCAATAAACCTCGCCCGTGGGTATCTGCCAAATTCATGCCAGTAACGGAGAGGATAATACTGCCGACAACTGCCACTAGTGGCTTAATAAATCCAAAATCCGCCGGTATAGGTAGTAAAAATAGTGGGGCTAGCATGAGGTTAGCTAGCAATAGCCCAATCACTAAGCCAATGGCACGAGTTAAGATCACTTCCAGAGGCATTTCTTTGACTTGTGATTCTAGACGACGATATGTCGTCTGGAAACTCAGCCCGATCGCACCGCCAATAATAGCGGCAAAGACGGCAACAACTAAGCGTAAAGCTTCAAGATTTGTTACCTGATCGAGAGTGCCATTGGGTAGTAGTTCAATGCTGTAGAACCCTATTCCCGACGCTGCTAAGATGAATGAAAAAATAATAATGGCGTCAAGCATGGTTGTCTTGTTTTCCTGCAACTGTGTTCACCGATAAAGTTAAGTATTTTTTATTTCATCGGTAAGATAGACTCATCAATATTGACTTACACTAAGGGTTTAGTAGGGCAATATCTGCAATTATTATAACCAAAGCCTTTTATCTTCATATTTTTCATTGTTTCGTTGTAAAACGACAAAAACTTGTAAATAAACTACTCATTTTCATTGTCTCTAATTCGCAGTTGGCTTAACTTAAAACTTTTCTCAAAATGAGTCAAAAATTTAGTATTTCTGGAATTGCGAGTTCTGCTTATGTGCATATTCCCTTTTGCAGACGGCGGTGTTTTTATTGTGATTTTCCGGTGTCTGTTGTGGGCGATCGCTTGCGGGGCGAAACATCTGGTACTATCTCCCAATATGTTGAGGTGTTATGTCAAGAAATTGCTATTACACCATCATTTGGTCAACCCCTGAAGACAATTTTCTTCGGTGGTGGTACTCCTTCGCTGCTATCAATAGAGCAGCTACAACGGATAGTAACAGAGCTAGAGAAGCATTTTGGTATTGCTTCTGGGGCAGAAATTTCTATGGAAATTGACCCAGGCACATTTGATTTAGCCCATATAGCAGGCTACCGCAGTGCAGGCGTGAACCGGGTAAGTTTGGGTGTACAAGCCTTTCAATCAGAATTATTACAAAGGGCGGGGCGATCGCACTCAGTTGAAGATATTTTCGCAGCTGTGGAGTTAATCCACCAAGTCGAGATTCCCGAATTTAGCTTAGACCTAATTTCTGGGTTGCCGCATCAGTCTTTAGATCAATGGCAAGATTCCCTAGAAAAAGCGGTGGCGCTTGTACCCACTCATATTTCCATCTATGATCTTACCATCGAAGCAGGTACAGCTTTTGGGCGTTACTACAAACCGGGTGATACTCCTTTGCCCACTGATGAAGCCACAGTCAAAATGTACCAGATGGGGCAGCAAGTTTTAACTAGTGCAGGTTATAAGCATTATGAAATTTCCAATTATGCCCAATCTGGTCATCAGTGTCGGCATAATCGAGTGTATTGGGAAAACCGCCCTTATTATGGCTTTGGTATGGGTGCGGCAAGTTATGTTGCGGGGAAACGCTTCACTCGTCCGCGTAAAACTAGGGAGTATTACCAGTGGGTAGAAGCTGGCGGTGTGATTGATTGTGATGTGACGCCCCCAAAGGAAGTATTGTTAGAAACGTTAATGTTGGGATTGCGTTTAGAGGAGGGTTTGAGCTTAACGGCATTGCTAGAGGCGTTTGGGGAAGAGAAGGTAGAAGAGATTTGCTGGTGTTTGCGATCTTATTTTGAGAAAGGTTGGGTGGAAGTTGCAGGGGGAAGGTTACGTTTGATCGATCCCCAAGGGTTTTTATTTTCTAACGTAGTGTTGGCAGAGTTGTTTGAGAAGTTGGGGTGATGAACTACTTATGCAAAAAAATAAAGTTAGAAAAGCTGTGATTCCAGTAGCTGGTTTCGGCACTCGCTTATTTCCAGCTACCAAAGTTGTAAAAAAAGAACTTTTCCCGCTCATTGATCGAGATGGTAGGGCAAAACCTGTCATTCTCGCAATTATTGAAGAGGCAATAAGTGCTGGAATTACAGAAGTCGGGATTGTGGCGCAGCCGGATGATAGAGAAATATTTGAAAATTTGTTAAAAAATCCACCTAAAAAAGAATTTTTCGATAAACTTTCACCGCAAAATCAAGAATATAGCCGATATCTGGAAGATTTAGGTAGCAAAATTACCATTTTCTTGCAAGAGGAGCAATTAGGCTACGGTCATGCGGTATTTTGTGCTAAGGATTGGGTGCAAGATGAGCCATTTTTACTAATGTTAGGCGACCACATTTATGCATCTGACACTGAAAAAACTTGTGCTAGTCAAGTTTTAGATGTTTATGAAAAAGTTAATCAAAGTGTTGTTAGCCTAACTACAAAGCCAGGAGAAATTCTTCATACAGCTGGGTGTGTAACCGGAGTTTGGCAAGAGTTAAATTCGATTTTGTCAGTTACACAACTCTATGAAAAACCCACTATTGAGTATGCACAACAGCATTTACGTGTAGAGGGAATGCCAGAAAATGAGTTTTTATGTATATTTGGTTTATATTTACTTACACCGAAAATTTTTGACTTTCTAGCAGAACATATCAACCAAAACTTCCGAGAACGAGGTGAATTTCAGTTAACATCCTGCCTGGAAAGATTGCGTCAAGAAGAGGGAATGACAGGATATGTTGTTAAAGGGAAGTGTTTTGATACAGGATTGCCAGATGCTTATCGTCAGACAATGATTGATTTTAGGAATTTATAAATTATTTGAATGAATTCGCCGTAAAACAAGAGGATTTAACCCACAAAGTCGTTCTTTACAAAAAGAGTCATCTTATAGTAATTTGAATAATGACTTATTTTTGAGTATGGCAACCACTGCCTATAGTATTAACTGATTCTCTTAAAAAGTTGTTCATTGAAACTGCATTTAAATATGTCTAAGCTTTTTGCCGTTGTGGTTGCAACTGTTCCAGAGTATTACGATTATAAAAAGGCTCACCCAGAGCATGACCAAGATCAACTCGCTTGGTTTAATGAGCAACACGAAAAAGGAACGCTACTGTGCTGCGGGCCGTTTTTTCCTCATGATGGAACTGGGCTATGGGTAATTCAGGCAGAGAATCTTGAACAGGCTCAAGCTATTGTAAACAGTAGTCCTCGTGTGCGAGATGGGATGCTAGCGGACTCTGCTAGAGTTGTGGAGTGGGAAGTTCACATTGGACGGGATCGTTTTTGAGAATGTGGATAAGTTGAAGCAACTGCTCAAACACTGGAACATAAGCTATTCTTGCTTCTGGGATATATCAGTTCTTAACAAGGGCTGCGATCGCAGCCACCAGTTTGGAGGGATCGGCTGGTTTAGCGATATGGAGTTGAAATCCGGCTGTAAAAACCTGTTTTTGTGTCGTTTCTGCGGCGTAAGCACTTAGGGCGATCGCGGGAATTTGTCCACCCAAATCGGCGGGCATTGCTCGTAACTTTCGGATCAAAGTGTAACCGTCAACATCTGGCATACCTAAATCGCTTAACAGCAAATCTGGCTTTGACTCCATAATTGCAGTCAGTGCTTCACTGGCAGATGCTGCGATCGTCACAATTGCTCCCTGCTGTTCCAATAGAAACGCCAGAAACTCACGGGTATCAGCATTATCATCAACTATTAACAGACGTATTCCTTGTAGTGGAGCATAAAGCATACAAGATGGATAGGAATCATCTGATAAATTGTGATTTTCTTCTTCTAATTCAAACTCTTGAAACACTGGTAGGGTAACTGTAAACGTCGCACCTTGTCCTTCTCCTAAGCTTTCTGCCCAAACTGTACCACCATGTAACTCGACAAGTTGGCGCACAATCGCTAAACCAAGTCCTAGTCCACCAAAACTTCGGGTTGTACTACTATCTGCCTGACGAAAATACTCGAATACGTATGGTAAAAAGTCAGGACTAATACCTTTACCCGTATCACTGACTCTTAATTCTAGCTGAGAATTAATCTGTTTTAAGTAGACTTCGACCTTTCCACCAGATGGTGTGAATTTAACGGCATTAGAGAGTAGATTCCATATAATTTGTTGAATACGACTACTATCACCCTTCACCTGTCCAATTGCCGTATCCAAATGAAGATTAATTTGAATAGACTTTGCTTCTGCTGCCAATTGCACTGTCTCTAAGGCAGCTTGAATAGTAAAAACAAGATTAACCGTTTGTAAATTCAGTGCTAGCTTGCCCCGCAGAATGCGAGAGATATCCAACAAATCTTCAATCAACTGAGCCTGTAATTCAGCATTTCGTTCGATGGTTTCAAGGGCACGCACAGTAGTAGCTTCGTTTAATGAGCGATTTTTCAGTAGCTTTGCCCACCCCAAAATTGGATTAAGAGGAGAACGAAGTTCATGAGAAACGATTGCTAAAAATTCATCTTTAATGCGGTTTGCTGTCTCAGCAACTTCTTTCGCCTTTTGGCGTTGTTCTGCTATTTCTAGAGCCTGATCGCGGAGGTTTTTATATTCTTGAACTCGGAATGTTAAATCTGTCAAATCTTCAATTGAAAAGAGAGCATAAAATCTATCTTCATCCAATACGGATACAGCAGTAACAGTTGTGTGTTGAATGCGATATTTATCTCTAGATATAGGTACAGGAATAATATATTTATGTAGTTGAGAAGAAAAAATTGTCGGAGGCCCGCCTTGAAAAATTTGGTACAAACGGCTAGTATAACGAGGTTGATTCAAATGAGGAAAATATTCTAGAATAGAACTTCCCAAAATTTTACTTCGCGGAATTTTTGTCCATTCTTCTAAGCAGCAGTTCCAGAATATAACAATATAATCTGGCTGTAGAACAAAAGCTCCCAAGGGAATTTTATCTAAAAGACTAAATTTTTCCTGAGCTTGTTCAACTATATTCATTGTATTATCAAATTTATTTAAGGCCTTTTTCAACTATTTTTGCTAATATTATATTATTGGATTATTCCCATTTCCTCATTCATTGCATTGATGAGCGCCTCAAAAGTTCCCACCAGAAAGATTAAAATAATATCTCCGATAATTTCTAAGCGTTCAATTGTGAAACTGGCTTGTGCCAGTAAGATTTTTGAATCGCTCTCGTATGCAGATAACAATAAATTTTCCAGCGTATCTTCTAAATAAACAGGCAATGTGTAGTTTACATGGCGCTTTAGGACATTACTGAGTGAACCCATTACCCCATTTATGACAATGTTGCCAATTTCGCTCAGGGTGCCAATTTTAACCGCATCTAGGTCAGCAGACTCTGGATCTTCACCTGTAAGCACAGCAACCAATGTTGATGCGCTGTCAGTTGGAAAAATTAAACTAGCAGTGCCATAGAAAGAGCCTGTAAAGCGTAGTTTTACCGAGGCCAAAGTCTCATTATGAAATCGTGTTGTTAATTCTTGATAGGCTTCGGCAGCAGTTAACACTTTGACAACTGGAATTTTCAAACGAATGTGAGAGTCTACCATATCATTAAGTAGACTTGCTGCTCGACCGACTCCAATATTAATTAGCTCTTGCAGGGCATCCAGTTCTTCTACTGTGACATTCATGAAAACTTATTCCTTGCTATTAAGAACTTCCTGGACTGCCTTTCGCAATTCATTTTCTTTTGGCGGTTTATTAATAAAGTTGACTGCCCCCAAGTTATAACTTTGATTGCGTGCCCCATCTTGGATATCGGCGGAAATGATAATGGTCGGAATTTTTAATTCTTTATCTTGCATAGCTTTCAGAAATTCAAACCCATCCATATCTGGCATTAGAAGATCCGCTAATACACAATTTGGCTTATGGTTGTGAACCATTTCTAATCCCTCACGCCCATTAGCTGCTTCTAGAATTTCATAACCATCGGCTTGCAGAAACTTACGGATCATTCTGCGAGAAAAAGCTGCATCATCAATAATCAAAACCATCGCCATCAGCTTTGTCCTTTTATGCTTTAGCTTAATAATTCTTGACTTAGGTCAATTAGCCTATATTATTAATTAAAATGAATTAATTAAAAAAGAAATAAATATAATTTTACAATTATCAATAATGAATAGTTTCGGAAAAATTATCAAACTCGCTGAAACTATAATGCTATGCTGTGGAGCTAAAATTATTAATAACGGAAACTTTTGAAAATTTGTTAATTATTTTAAATCCGATCTAATTCAGACTTTAGTTATCCGTTGCCAATGTAAAATCGTTGTATGGTGGATATCGGTTTGCCGCTCAGTTTCTCACAAGCTCATGCCATTAAGTTACATTTTGAGGCATAGTTGCTTGACATAGTTTGAGTAGCACCAACGTTAATAAAACTTGAGAACCTGACATTCGCATTATTTGCATTTGTAACATTCTTTGTCTTGACGACGATTATTTTTAAAAGTTTAAGTTGAATGGCAATGAGAAGATTGCCTATCTCTTAACTATATCATTAGGACAAATATTATGTCTTCAGCCCGAAAAAAGACAAACATCTATCTTTCGGTAGAGATTGCTGAGGTTTAGTATTAAATTAGTATTAAAATAAAATATATAAATTTTTACATTATTAACCAATGGAGTTAAATGAAATTGACGATGATATAGAAGCATTTCTCGTTGAAAGCTATGAGAACTTAAATCAAATTGAACGAGATATTATTGAACTAGAGAAAGCATCTGGTAGTGGAGAAGCATTACTTCGCGTTTATCGCTCACTGCACACGCTTAAAGGAAATTGCGGCTTTTTACCGTTTCCTAATTTGGAATCACTTGCTCATGCTGGGGAGAATTTGCTCTCGTGTCTGCGCGATCGCACGATCGCAATCACCCCTGACATTATTAGCATTTTACTCCAAACAGTTGACAGCATTCGGCAAATCCTCTCTCAAATTCAAGCTACAAAGCAGGATAGCGATTGCGATTATTCAGCATTAATCGTGGCTCTAACCCAATTGTCAGAAACTAAACAGACTCCAAAAGCCTCTCAATCGCCTTTGCCTGCTGTTAATACACAAATACCACAAAAAGATACAGCAGCTAGTGAGTCTGTTGAGTCTCTCAATCATGAACTTACAGAAATATCAACGACAACATCAGAATCTGCTTATATCCGAGTCAACGTTAATCTGCTAGACCAGATGATGAACCTAGTGGGTGAACTCGTTTTAGCCCGTAACCAGGTAATCGGGTTTAGTACAAAATTTAAGGATAATAGTTTTGCTGCTACCTGCCAGCACCTGAGCCTACTTACAGCCGAGTTGCAAGAAGGGGTGATGAAAACTCGGCTGCAACCAATTAGTTCCATCTGGCAAAAGTTCCCTCGTGTCACCCGCGATTTAGCGATCGCTTCCGGTAAAGAAATTGAGGTGGAGATGGAGGGAGAAGATACTGAACTAGACAAAAGTATTATTGAAACAATTAAAGACCCCTTGACGCACTTAGTACGCAACTGCATCGATCATGGGATTGAATTACCAGCAGAGCGAGTTGCTTGTGGTAAGCCAAGCTTAGGACGGCTATTTCTCAGAGCCTTTCACGAAAGCGGCAAAGTCAATATTGAAATTGGCGATGATGGTCGAGGTCTGAATTTAGAACGGCTCAAAGGGCGAGCGCAGCAAATTGGTTTAGTGAACGCTGTGCAAGCTGCGACTATGAGCGAATCAGAAGCGATGAACTTAATTTTTTTATCCGGCTTCTCCACTGCTGAACAAGTGACTTACCTTTCCGGGCGAGGGGTTGGGATGGATATTGTCAAGAGTAATATTGAGAAGATTAATGGAACAGTTGAAATTCACAGCCAACAGGGACAAGGAACGACCTTCAAAATCAAGATTCCGTTAACATTGGCAATTATTCCAGCATTGATTGTCAGCAGTGGGGGCAATTATTATGCCATTCCCCAAGCGAGTCTACAAGAGCTAGTCCGCCTAGAAGCACTCAATAATATTGAGATGTTATACGATGTGCCTGTGTATCGCTTGCGGGGAAATCTTGTGCCCTTGGTTTACCTCGATCAAGTATTGCACCAGGATAGGATCAGCAACTTAGAAACATTCAGTCTGGTAATTGTGCAAGTTGATAATTATCGCTTTGGACTGGTCGTGGACACAATTGAAGACATCCAAGATATTGTAGTTAAACCTTTGGGAAGACAGTTAAAGACGCTATCCCTATTTGCAGGAGCCACCGTTTTAGGGGATGGCAAAGTAGCATTAATTATTGATGTTGTCGGTCTGGCAAACCAAACTGGTATAATCGCCAAACAAAAGCAGTTGTTGAGCGAAAATGCTGCAAATAGCCAAGAGCAAGCAGGCGATCGCCAAATAATTTTACTATTTGAAGGGCCCCAAGGCGCACGTATGGGTATTCCACTAGCGATCGCGTTTCGGCTGGAAGAGATTCTTGTTTCTGCTGTCGAAAAAGTGGGTAATCAGGATGTGTTCCAGTCTTACGGTCAAATTCTGCCACTGATTGATCTTTGCAAGGTATTTGGTGATCGTAATCACTTTAATGATGAAGCTTTGGCAACAGTTGCAGAAACGCTCCAGATAATTATTGTCTCTCCATACTCAGAACTCAGTGTTGGGCTAGTAGTCGATCGCATTCTTGATATTGTGGAAGAAACAGTAACCATTAAAGGTATTCCTAGTAGACCCGGCGTGCTTTTCTGTGCTGTAATTCAAGGACAAATTACAGAAATTCTTGATATTGAGACTGTAATTCAGATTGCTAACCCTCATTTGCTGCAATTAGCGACTCATGGCTGAACAACAAATTTGCACATTTTTTCTCCAAGGAGTTTACTTTGGTATTGACGTGCAACACGTTCAAGAAGTGATTCGTCCACAAGCAATTACTCGTGTACCTTTGGCACCACCAGATATCTGTGGGTTGATTAATTTACGTGGACAAATTATTACTGTCATCGATTTGCAGCGTCGATTAGAGATGAGCGAACCGCAGACACAATTAGCTACAGAGCTTGTAGATGAGCCTGATTCACGCTATGTGGAAAAACCAACGCGAAACCTAACCCCCCAACCCCCTTCCCTACAAGGGAAGGGGGAGAATTCAAAGCCTCTCTCCTTGCAGGAGAGAGGAATGGAAGTGAGGTTTCGAGATACCGTGAGAAGTCAGGTAGATGCAGCCCAAGGATTTAATATCGTTATATGTTCTGATAATGAAGTAGTCAGTCTGCTCGTCGATTATGTAGGAGATGTTTTAGAGTTCGCACAAAACACCTTTCAACCCCCACCTGCAACGTTAAAAGGTAGAATGCGTCAGTTGCTAGCAGGAGCTTACCCGCTCCCAGACGGATTTCTGTTAGTTCTAGACGCCGAGAAAATTCTAGATGTTAATTTAACAAATCAGATTACTGAATAATTGAGGAGCGCTTTGTAATGACTACGAATCGGGCTGGGAAAACACCCAACTCTAAATCTCCCTCGGTGGATAGTGCAGATTCGCAACCGACCGATGACAGTGTAATAAAAGTGCAATTGCAAGCGTTATTAATAGCACTTAAGGCGGCAAAAAACGGTGATTTTACCGTCCGTTTAGCTGATGAGAATAATGAACTGGGTGAAATTACCTCAGTTTTTAATGAATTGGTGAGTTTAAATCAAAACTTTGCTAACGAAGTTAATCGCTTGGCATTTGAGATTGGTATCGAAGGGAAGCTTGGTTCTCAAGCCGTTGTCAAAGCAGCAGGTGGAAGTTGGAAAGAATCGCTCGACAACTTGAATCAGATGTCTACAAATTTAAAAGAGCAGATAAAAGGTATTAATGAGGTAAGCCTTGCCGTCGCTCAAGGAAATTTGTCCAAGCAAATCGAGGCCAGCAATGCAGGAGAGTTTAAGCAGCTCACGGATAATGCAAATCAGATGATTAGCAGCCTAAAGTCTTCAATCAAACAGATGACAGAGGTGGCAACAGCAGTTGCATCTTCCGCAGAAGAACTGACCGCAGTCAGTAAAGAAATGACTGAGAACGCCGAACAAACAGCCGAACAGGCCACTTCTGCGTCTGCCTCTGCTGAACAGGTAAGTCAAAATACCAATACAGTTGTGACTGCCGTGGAAGAGATGAATGCTAGCATTCGAGAAATTGCTAAGACCGTTACTGAAGGAGCAAAGGTAACAACTGAGGCAGTTAAAACAGCTGATCGCACGAACGAGACAATTAACAAACTTGGTCAAAGCAGCATCGAAATTGGCAAAGTTATTAAAGTCATTACCTCGATCGCAGGGCAAACAAACCTGCTAGCGCTCAATGCTACCATTGAGGCGGCTAGGGCCGGAGATGCAGGTAGAGGATTTGCCGTAGTTGCAAACGAGGTGAAAGAATTAGCCAAACAAACGGCAAGTGCGACTGAAGATATTAGCCAGAGAATTGAAGCCATTCAGACAGATACAAAAAGCGCCGTTCAAGCCATCGCTCAGATTACTAGTATTATCAATCAAATCAACGACTTCCAAAGCACAATCGCCAGTGCTATTGAGGAACAAACAGCAACTACAAATGAAATTGGTCGAAATATGGCTGAGGCAGCCAAAGGAACATCAGATATTGCCAAAAGTATTGGAATTGTGGCACTTAATACTCAAAGTACGACTACTGGAACTAGTAATACATTAGAGGCAGCTACAGAATTATCTCGAATGGCAGTAGATTTGCAGAAAGTCGTCAATCAGTTTAAGTATTAACAGAAGGTAGTCTTGAAGAAGTGGCAGGGGGGGCAGGGGAGGCAGGGGGAGCAGGGGGAGCAGAAGAGGTAAGACAATGACTAAAGAAGTTATTAAAGACCATAAAGACTTAGGAATTTATAAAATTGCCTTTGAAACAGCAATGAAAATTTTTGAGCTATCAAAAAAGTTTCCTGTGGAGGAACGATATTCTTTGACTGACCAAATTCGTCGCTCTTCTCGCTCTGTATGTGCGAACATGGCAGAAGCTTGGCGGAAACGCCGTTATGAGGCAGCATTTGTAGCTAAGTTGAATGATTGTGAAGCTGAGGCATCTGAAACTCAAACTTGGATTGAATTTGCCGTCAAATGCAACTATATGGATGTGCAAACAGGACGAGAGCTTTACGCAAGTTACAACCAAGTTTTATCTGGTCTAGTAAATATGATTAATCATCCATTGCCTTGGTTGATGAATCGTTAATCTCCCCCTGCCTCCCCTGCCTCCCCTGCTCCCCCTGCCTCCCCTGCCTCCCCTGCCCCAATCCCCAATCCCCAATCCCTAATACCTAATGCCCAAAATCCGGGTACTAATTGTCGATGACGCCGTACTAGTGCGGAGTCGAGTAAGTAAAATTTTGTCTAGCGATCCAGAACTGGAGGTGGTAGGAGTCGCGGCTAACGGTCGCATTGCCCTTGCCAAAATTTCTCATGTTAATCCCGATGTGATCATCCTGGATATCGAGATGCCGGAGATGGATGGTTTGCAAACCCTGGCCGCTATCCGACAAAAGTATCCACGCTTACCAGTCATTATGTATAGTACCTTTACACACAGTGGAGCGATCGCAACGCTGGAAGCTCTTTCTTTAGGTGCTTCAGACTATGCTACAAAACCTAGTAATTTAGGAAGTGTAGAGGCAGCAACCCAACATATTCGGGATGATTTAATTCCTAAAATTAAGGTATTTGGTGAATTTTTCACACCAAGCATAATTACTCATCCAGGTATTTTTCCCGTTCGTAGCGATATACAGCAGGTGGAGGTTGTGGCAATTGGAGTTTCTACCGGAGGCCCAAATGCTCTAGCTGTACTGCTTAGGGAATTTCCCGCAGATTTTTCAGTACCAATTTTGATTGTGCAACACATGCCGCCAATGTTTACGAAATTACTAGCTAAACAATTAGCTTCCAAGTGTCAAATCCCAGTAGATGAAGCGGTTCCTGGACAGATACTAAAACCGGGACATGCCTGGATTGCACCAGGAGATTTTCATCTAATCGTGCAACGTGACAAAACTGGGGTTCGACTTGCCACTCATCAAGCATCTCCCGAAAATTCTTGTCGTCCTTCAGTCGATGTGCTGTTGCGATCGGTTGCACAAGTTTATGGAGGTGGAGCGATCGCAGTTATCCTCACGGGTATGGGGCAAGATGGGTTGCATGGCTGTCGGTGCATACGGGAGGCGGGGGGACAGGTACTTGCACAAGACAAAGCTACTAGTGTCGTGTGGGGAATGCCTGGTTTTGTCGTTAATGCCGGGCTTGCCGATCAAATTCTTCCGCTTAACCAAATCGCAGATGAAATTATGCACAGAATTCGTTTCAATCAACTTCCTCCTTCAGACCTGTAATTAAACAGATTATGGGTGTAAGTACCACTGATTTTGAGTATCTTCGGGAGTTAGTTCATCATCATTCAGCCGTTGTGTTGTTTGGTGATAAAACCTATTTAGCAGAGTTACATTTGCAGCCAATTGTCGAATCGGCAGGATTTGCTTCTATCGCTGATTTGGTTACTTACTTGCGAACTCAACCGTTTAATAGCCTTCACATCCAGACAATCGAGGCGCTAGTCACCAACGAAACCTCATTCTTCCGTGATAGCCACCCTTTTGAAGCACTGAAGAAATACGTGCTACCAGAGTTAATTAAACAACGAGAAAGTGAGCGATCGCTCAACATTTGGTGTGCTGCCTGCTCCAATGGACAAGAACCTTATAGCATTGCCATATTAATTAATGAACATTTTCCGAAGCTTCGCAATTGGCCTGTAAAATTAATTGCGACTGATTTTTCTACTAAGGTTTTAGCGCGGGCCCGCGAGGGGCATTATAACCAACTTGAAATTAATCGTGGACTCCCTAAAAATATTCGCGATCGCTACTTTCAAAAGCTAGATACTGACTGGCGAATAAATGAACAAATCCGCCAGATGGTTGATTTCTGCCAGTTGAATCTTTTGCAACCTTGGTCATCTCTGCCGCAATTTGACGTTATCTTTTTACGGAATGTTTTAATCTACTTTGATGTTGTTACCAAGAAAGCTTTGCTAAAAAACATCAAGCAGCAATTAAGGCCAAATGGTTACTTGTTTCTCGGTAGTGGTGAAACGACTATCAGCCTAGATGAATCATTCAAGCGGGTTTTATTTGACAAGGCTATTTGCTATCAATTACACAATCCTGAAGTTAAAGCCGATTGAGGTAAAAATTAGCAAGCTGCTGTTTGCTGCTGACTACAAGGCAATATGCTTGCTTTAAGGCTGGTATAACGATAAAAGGAGTTAAAAACTTTATCTTTTTAACTCCGGTTCCCTATTTTTCTTTAGATTTTCATCTGAAAATTCTGAAATAATTTCAAAATTTTAACGGCTTTTTACATCCTCTCAAACTCCTGTCCAAAAACTGCATCTCATATATCAAAATACAGTGTAAGAACCTAATAAGCAAGGGGTATAAAAAACATCCTACTTTTCCCACTTTTCTTACTTTTTATAATTTTTACTACACAGGAGCAATTGACAAAACATATCTTCAGTCGCATTTTAATCAACAAAAAATCAACCGAATTACTGTACTTTATTTGAGCGGGTCGTGTCCCCAATTTTTTAAAGAGTAGTACCAGCGTGTGTGTTCTAAGTCACCCGATGGCCGCTGCGCCATGTGACGGCGGACATAACTAACAACTTTCTTCATATGCGAAAGGTCATCGTCGGTATAGTCATCTTTTTTTTGCAATAGCTGGATGATACGCTGCCCAGATTTATGACCGATTGACTCATCGTCGCCATCTTTTTGCCCCACAGTTTGCGACTCATCCGTATCTAGCCAAGTCTCTAGTTCTTTGGGTGTCATATTGACAACTTGATGAAACTCGCCAATCACTGATTTAACATCTTTACTCATGACTAACTCTTATTCCTCTACTTTCTTCAGAGCATCAGGCTTGTGAGCAGCTTGTTTTCCTGTCTTATCACTTTCAACTAAGTACTCAGGGTTATCTTCACTTGCAGCAATATGGTGTTCTTTAATATCTGTAGGTGAAGTGAGCTTCTTTACTACTTTGCCAGTTGTCTTGCCTTGTGAAGTGTTCCATTCAACCCGATCGCCCTTTTTGAATTGTTCAGCCACATTTATCTCCTATTTGATGTTTTATACCAACTAATGTCACATTATGTCTGCGCCTGGAAAAGCAGCCATCATTCTAGTGATAGAGAAAACATCCGTTATAAAGGCAGTAATTTAATTAGGTATGAGATGAAAAAATTAGGCGATCGCTACAACCACCTTGATACAAAAGCTGTGCTATCGGCTCATAATGAAGAAAGATTAAGCGTATTCTCAGAAAACTCGCAATGAGCCAGACTAGCCTAAATTTAGTTGCAATATCTATCTTTCTGATGACCCTATCGGTACTGCTGGGGCCATTCTTGAATTTGTCGCCGGCAGTACCAGCACTTGCTACCTTCGCTATTTTGGGAATAGCCACTTTTGACAGTTTTAGCTTGCAAGGCAAGGGTGGTACTATCTTTTTAGATTGGATTGCTGGTTTTTCAAGTGAACACCGCGATCGCATTGTCCACCACGAAGCAGGGCATTTCTTGGTTGCTTACTTGTTAGGTATTCCCGTTAGCGGCTACACACTCAGCGCTTGGGAAGCCTGGAAGCAAGGACAACCTGGACAAGGCGGCGTTAGCTTTGATGATGGTGAATTAGCATCTCAACTAGAAGTGGGTAAAATCAGTGCCCAAATGTTAGACCGTTACTGCACTGTTTGGATGGCGGGTATTGCTGCTGAAACCCTAGTTTTTAATAATGCTGAGGGTGGATCTGATGATAAAAATAAGCTGATAGGAGTCTTGACAATCTTGGGCTTTTCTGAATCAGTTTATCAGCAGAAACTGCGCTTTCATGCCCTCCAGGCAAAAACCCTACTAGAAGAAAATTGGTCTAGTTATGAGGCTTTAGTTAATGCCATGCGACAACGTACTTCGGTAGAAGATTGTCATGCTGAGTTAAGAGTAGGGAGTGGGGAGCAGGGAAAAAGGTTAAAGGGGAAAGGGTAAAGGGATAAACTTAACCTTTCCCCTTTCCCCTTACCCCTTTCCCTTTCCCCAATGCCCAATACCCAATACCAACTTTTAAGAAGAGACAGCCTTCAGATGTGGGACATGAGATAAATATTTTGAGGCAATAACCTGATTGCGCCCAGTAGTTTTGGCTTGTAGCAAGCATTGATCGGCACGATCCAACAGACTCTCTCCTTGATCGTCATCCTCAGCTTGCAGACAGGCTGTGCCTAGACTAATGGTGATATTAATTGTCAGCTTATTGCTGATTGAAAATGGTTCTTCGCTAACTACTCGATTGAGACGACGGGCTACTAATAGTGCTTCGTCATCGTTAGTGTTAGCCAGAAGAATCACAAATTCCTCGCCACCATAGCGGAATGCTGTATCTTGACAACGGAGATTGTGTCGGAGACGCTGACACAATATTTGCAACATGCGATCGCCTACTAAATGTCCGTGAGTATCGTTAACTTTCTTGAAATGATCTACATCCAGAATAATCAAACTCAGGGAAGTTTTTTTAGTCCTAGCTATTTTAATTTGTCTGGGTAAATCCCATTCTAAAGCACGACGATTATTTAATTCTGTTAACGAATCGGCTAAAGCGATCGCTGACAACATATCATTTGTCCGAATCAAATCTCGGTATTTTTGGGCTTTCCGCAACCCAACACTTAACTGAGCAAGTATTAGTCCATGATTGGCAGTCAAATCTGCCAAGGTATAGTCTGTTTTGTCATCAGTAATATGCCAAATATAAGCATCTGCTCCTTGCTTTAGTGCCGCAGCACTCATTTCCAATTCCCTGTGCCAGCCATGCTTATTTCTATCAGTAAGCTGTTGGGGACGATCCTCGAAGAGAATACAGTATATCCAGGATAGCTTTGTCTGGTCTTTTAACCAACTGCAAAGTTCCATACTACCATCCAGGCTAGCCTGCACAAATATTATATCGGGAGGCGTCATTTGAATCCGTGACACTGCCTGATTAAGATTGTTCATAACTTCTAAACTAAAAGCAGTTGCAGAACGGATCTGATCTGGAAGTGTGGCGATAAAGTGATTTTTTCCAAAGACCAGAATAGAAATATTCATTGCTTAATTTTTTACCTTATTTAAATTTTAAAAAGATTAATTTTAGTAACTAGCTGCTCTTATTGCCTAATACTAAGTCTGATGTTTTAGGCGAAGTTATATTTATTGATATATTATTTTCTAACGCATAATCTACAATCAATCCTCAAGCTTCATCTCCTTTTAAGGTTTTATATTTACTGCTAAAGTTTTTGAAATTTCCACTTATCACAACTAATGTCTTCTTTACAGTATGTTTTTAAAACAGTAAAAATACTGAATATTATCTGAGTGTATAAAAACTATTGCTGTAGTTTCTTAAGTGCTATCTTCCTAATGAAATTACCAAAATAAATAGTTTGTAAGACCCACCACATTAGGCAAGCAAATTTATTTTCAAAAAGAAAAATGAAGAAATTATAAAGTTTTCTAATTCAACTATAAAAACCAAAATTTTCTAATTCAATTAGAAACTTTATTTCCATAGAAGACTTTAGCCTTTTTCTTTAGGAGCTAGGCTTTCATCAAATATCAAGGTAGGAGTTCATTGCAAAAAAAGAATGCAAATCAAATAGGCGGCAAAAAACGCTCCTACTATGGGTAGTAGATTTTTGGCACTAACATACCCTACAATCTCAAAGTGGATCTATAGGGTAAGTTATTCACCATTTAATGAGGTATGAACTAAAGCTTAAGAATGGGTTAGCAGGAGAAGCAAAATATCTTTAGCTAGGCTTTATCTGCCTTTATTCGTTTACTTAATTCTCATCTTTCTGTAATTTGCTGCAACATCATAAATCTAGAAAACAAAGCTAAATAAACAACCTAAATGTCAAAACCTGCCCCTAATTTTGGGAAAATACAGCAGATTTCAAGTAAATGAAGTACATATATAAAACCCAAAACCTTGTAGAG
>NZ_JAYGHD010000077.1:0-19074 GCF_034932245.1 Nostoc sp. UHCC 0251 | reverse complement strand
GGAGAATTATTGAACAAGTTTCTTCCTTGTCTTTTCCCAATGCCCAATGCCCAATCCCCAATCCCCAATCCCCAATCCCCAATCCCCAGTTCCTATTGAGCTGGTGTCCAGTTGACCCAATCTTGAGGCTTAAGAAAGGTTTCATACAACTCGGCTTCTGGGGAATTGGGTTCCGGTTGATAGCCGTATTCCCAACGCACTAAGGGTGGTAAGGACATAAGAATTGATTCAGTGCGTCCGTTGGTTTGCAGACCAAAAATAGTGCCTCGGTCATAAACCAAGTTAAATTCTACATACCGTCCCCGGCGGTAGAGTTGAAAATTCCGTTGGCGATCGCCATACTCCATCCCATTTCGCCGTTCTACAATTGGTACGTAGGCTGGTAAAAATGCTCTGCCACAATCTTGCACAAAGGCAAACAAATCTTCCCAATTGCGGGTTTCTGGTGTTCCCACCTGGTTGCTATAAGTAGCCGCTTCTCCATTGGGATTTGGGCCGCGATATAAACCACCCTGACCATCTTGGTAATCAAAAAACAGACCACCTACACCCCGTGTCTCATCACGATGCTTGAGGTAAAAATATTCGTCACACCACCGCTTAAACACTGGGTAATACTCTGGGTGGTGTTGGTCGCAAGCCTGTTTTAATGTTTTGTGTAAATGTGCTGCATCTTCGGCAAAGGGGTAATAAGGTGTCAAGTCAAGACCACCACCAAACCACCACACTGGCCCCGCTTCAAAGTAGCGATAATTTAGATGAACTGTGGGCACGTAAGGATTGTGAGGATGTAATACCATTGAAGTGCCCGTGGCATAAAAGCCATGCCCTGCTGCTTCTGGGCGTTGGGCTAAAATTGAGGCCGGCAAATGGGAACCCCAAACTTCAGAAAAATTTACACCTGCTTGTTCAAATATTGCACCTTCTCGTAGCACACGCGATCGCCCTCCACCCCCTTCTGGGCGTTCCCAACTATCTTCATGAAACTTACCCACACCATCTAGTTTTGCCAATGATTCGGTAATTTCGTCTTGCAGCTGTTTCATAAACTGACTGACTCTAGTCTGAGCGTCAGTCCCTGGCAAAGACTTCGATGATTCTGCTGATACAGTTGGTGTTTGCGAGTTGGTCAACATAGATTCCCGAACCTAAATTACAATTTCCAGAAAGCCACAAATTTCTTATCTTAAAATTTGGGGGAAACACGTGCCAACAATCAAGCTTTATTTGCCCAACCCGCTTTTTCTTACTGGTTAAGCATTTATGCGATTGATGGGCATCACTAGAGTTATTTTCCCTCAAATGCGTATAGGCTTGTATATTGACTGAGTTTTTTTTGAAATTCTTAATTGAAATATTCTGGTATAAATACTAGATTTTAGTCGTAACCTTGAATTATCAAGGGTTTGGCTGTCCTGCTCAAAACTTCTTTGCCATATTATGCCGAATCAAGGCTTGATATGTTTAGGGCATTTTTGAGAAAGTTTTAATTTAGGATCTGAGCGTAGTTGCCCACAATACCAGAGTTACCAGAAAGTGTCTAGCGAGGAGGAGGATTAGGAGAATGCAAGATTGGTTATCCAAATTCATCCACCGTAAACGTCGTCGGTTTTGCGCTTCTCTGGTGCGGACATATCGAGAGATTAGTTCTGCTTCTGTAGATGAGCTGTGGCAAAAAGTCGCTGACTTAACGGATGTTTCCTGGCATCCACTACTTAAGAGTACTAACGTGCCCTACGGATTAGTACCCAAACCAGGATTAATTTTTCATGCTGTAACACGCTTTTCGCCGATTCCTATCCGTATTTTTGTGGAACGGGTCAATCATGGAGAGATGCTGAGTATCCGAGTGTTGGCGATTCCTGGCATAGAGGAACGGGTGACTTATCAAGTAGAGTCAACGGTTTGTGGTACTTGTCTGTCTTATTCTGTAACGTTACGGGGTTGGTTATCGCCCTTGATTTGGTCATTATCCCGTCCTTATGCAGATCGCGTAGCACGGTCTTTAGTAGAGGCAGTAGAAAAGACAGCATTACCAACGGTATCTGGTAAGAAAAAATCTCTTAATGACAGTTGTTTTGATTTTTAGGTAAAGGGGATTGGGCAGGGGCATTGGGCATTGGGCATGGTTATTCTCCTTGTCCCTCTGCTCCCCCTGCCTCCCCTGCCTCCCCTGCTCCCAGCAAGAGCTGCCCCTCTGCTTCTTTGCTATGCCCAAAGAAAGTTAAGATTCTATTAGGTAATAATGCCATTTACTAAGTTTTATTACGGCAGTAACAGTGAAAACACTAAGCTGAACTTGCTTAAGAAAGCATCCAGTTAATAGCTAAGATGTTCTCCCCAACTGTATTTATTCATTTTGAATTTTGAATTTTTATGTACGATGTCCTCGATTCTCGCTCTGTCTTAGAAGTGTTGCGACCAGTGGAAGACCCAGAACTCCGCAAAAGTCTGGTGGAACTGAATATGATTCGTAACGTGAAAATTGACGGTGGCAAGGTTAGTTTTACATTGGTGTTAACTACTCCCGCCTGTCCTTTACGTGAATTTATTGTTGAAGACTGTCAGAAAGCTGTTAAAAAGTTACCAGGCGTTACAGATGTCAGCATAGAAGTGACAGCAGAAACACCGCAACAAAAAAGTTTACCTGACCGTACTGGTATTTCTGGGGTGAAAAATATTATTGCTGTTTCCAGTGGCAAAGGTGGCGTTGGTAAAAGCACGGTGGCAGTGAATGTAGCAGTGGCTCTAGCTCAAACTGGCGCAAAAGTCGGCTTGCTAGATGCTGATATTTACGGCCCCAATGACCCCACCATGCTGGGTCTGGCTGATGCCCAAATTGTAGTGCGTTCCACCGAAACAGGTGACATCCTAGAACCTGCTTTTAATCACGGCGTCAAATTGGTTTCAATGGGCTTTTTGATTGACCGAGATCAGCCAGTAATTTGGCGGGGACCAATGCTCAATGGTGTAATTCGCCAGTTTCTTTATCAAGTGCAATGGGGAGAACTGGATTATTTGATTGTAGATATGCCACCGGGAACCGGAGACGCTCAGTTAACTTTAACCCAAGCAGTGCCGATGGCAGGGGCAGTAATTGTCACCACGCCGCAAAACGTAGCCCTGTTAGATTCTCGCAAAGGATTGCGGATGTTCCAGCAGATGAATGTCCCGGTATTGGGGATTGTGGAAAATATGAGCTATTTTATCCCCCCCGATCAACCAGATAAGCAGTATGACATCTTTGGTTCCGGTGGTGGCTCTAAAACAGCTACTGAATTGGGAGTGCCATTATTGGGATGCGTGCCGTTAGAGATTTCCACACGAGTTGGTGGTGACAGTGGTGTGCCGATAGTTGTTGGTGATCCAGATTCAGCTTCAGCAAAAGCATTAACAGCGATCGCTCTTACCATTGCTGGTAAAGTATCAGTTGCTGCTTTAACATAATTAATTTTAGTTACAATCTTCTTCCTGGGCTATAGCTTGGGAATACTAGGGACTGGGGATTGGGGACAAGGGAGATGGGGGAGCAGGGGGAGCAGGGGAGGCAGGGGAAGCAGGGGAAGCAGGGGAAGCAGGGGGACAAAGAGAATAACCATGCCCAATGCCCAATGCCCAATGCCCAATTCCCAATACTTCGACTACGCTCAGTACAAGTGCCCAATCCCCAATCCCCAATCCCCAATCCCCAATAATTAAAGCTAAAGTCTAAACTGGCACAATGTTGTTAAAACGATCACTCCCCAAAATTCGCTGGAAGTCTTGGGTTAAGCCCTGGCAGCATGTAGATTGGCTACTATTTTGTTTGCCAATTGCTGTCAGCATCTTTGGTGGCATCATGATCCTCAGTACGGAACTGAAGCAGCCAGTAACTGACTGGTGGTGGCACTGGATGGTAGCGGGTATCGGCGTGCTTATCGCTCTGTTTTTATCTCGTATCCGTTATGAAATCTTGATGCAGTGGCACTGGGTAACTTATGCAATAACGAACTTCAGCTTAATCATAGTGATGATTGCTGGTAGTAGCGCCAAAGGGGCACAGCGGTGGATTCCTATTGCTGGTTTCAATGTCCAACCCTCAGAATTTGCCAAAGTCGGCATGATCATCACCTTAGCAGCTTTGCTACATAGGCGTACAGCTTCTACCCTAGAGGGTGTTTTCCGCATTTTGGCAATCACCGCTATACCTTGGGGACTAATATTTTTACAGCCAGATTTAGCAACATCAATGGTATTTGGTGCGATCGTCTTAGGAATGCTTTACTGGGCAAATGCTAACCCAGGCTGGTTAATTCTGATGATTTCTCCTGTGGTTGCCGCCATTTTGTTTAGTATATCTTGGCCTTTATCAGAGCCGATAGTTTTATTCAAAGAACTATCTTTTGGCCCATTAGGAATAGCTTGGTCATTTGCGATGGCTATTGTGGGCTGGCAAACTCTTCCCTGGCGTCGATTTGGTTTAGGTACTATCGGTGCTTGGACTCTCAATATACTGGGTGGTGAATTAGGAGTCTTCGGTTGGAACCATATTTTGAAAGAGTACCAAAAAGATCGGTTAACTGTATTCATGAACCCCGACCACGATCCACTCGGTGCTGGATATCACTTAATCCAATCTCGCATTGCTATTGGTGCTGGTGAAATTTGGGGATGGGGCTTGTTCAAGGGACCAATGACGCAACTGAATTTCGTACCTGAACAGCATACAGACTTTATTTTCTCCGCAGTGGGCGAAGAATTCGGTTTTGTTGGTTGTTTGGTAGTGCTGTTTGCCTTCTGCTTAATTTGCTTCCGTCTACTGCATGTTGCTCAAAACGCTAAAGATAACTTTGGTTCCTTGTTGGCGATTGGCGTTTTGTCCATGATTGTGTTTCAGTTGATTGTGAACGTTGGTATGACAGTTGGTTTAGCACCTGTGGCAGGAATTCCCCTACCTTGGATGAGTTACGGGCGTTCTGCTATGCTGACCAACTTCATTGCTTTGGGAATAGTAGAATCAGTAGCAAATTTTCGACAAAGGCAGAAGTATTATTGATTCGTCATTAGTCATTGGTGAGCCAGCGCGGTCTTGGGGGTTTCCCCCATGAGTGACTGGCGAACCCGTAAGGGTCATTAGTCATTTGCAAGAATCAAGGACAAATGACTAATGACAAGTATTAAGCTATTAAAAGGAAACAAGCGAGGCTAAAAACATGATTCTGCCTGGAGCAACTGTTCGCGTCAAGAATCCCGCAGATACCTATTATCGCTACGAAGGACTCGTGCAAAGGGTAAGTGATGGCAAAGTAGCCGTATTATTTGAAGGTGGTAACTGGGATAAATTAGTTACCTTCCGCCTGAGCGAATTGGAACTCGTAGAAACCACTGCCGGACGTAAAAAAGCCAAATAAATTAGTCATTAGTCATTAGTCCGTTGTCATTTGGCAAAAACTAATGACTAATGACCAATGACCAATGACTAAATTACTATGCGCCTCCCCCTACCACAGTTTGCTACTGGCGATCGCCATCCCAACCACATTGCGGAGGTGATAGAAACTACCAGCACTGAGTTTTTAGCTCAGTGTTTGGAACCAGAAGATTTGAGCTTTCCTTCTATGCCACCCTTTGGTAGTTGGGTCTGTTCTGTAGATGAAGAATCGGGAAATCAAGTTTATGCTGTGGTGTATTATGCCACAACTATGCCGATAGATTCCGTACACAGGGCCAGAGCTTTGGGATTGTCATTGCAAGACTTACGTGAAGAACAACCCCAGATATTTGCCATGCTCAGAACAGAATTTCGAGCTGCGATCGTGGGATTTGAACTATCTTCGCAAAATCAAAGTTATAACGAAAGAGTATATCAGTATTTACCACCCCGTCCCCCGCAAATTCATCAAGCTGTTTATCGATGTGAACCAGAGGCTATCATTAAATTTACTGAAGAACTAGATTTTTTGCGGACACTCCTTTGTATTAACGGTGCGCCAGTAGAGTCTTTGACCGCAGCGGCGATTCGAGATGTATATCAGTTACGCAAAGCTGATCGAGAATGGCTAATTAAAGCTGGACGTAGCCTGAGCGTGCTACTTAAAGACGACTACGATCGCTTGCGGTTCATTTTGAGTCAAATCCATCCGTAGGTAGTTAGTTCTTAGACAATTGCCTAGTTAATGTAAGTTAAGATTTTTGGTTTCTCGTCAGGTGGCTTCTCCATTTATTTATATCGATTAAGCGATCGCCCGCAAGGTAATCGCAGTTTTACCATAGCCCCTTCAATTCCTACCTATGGAACTCCTATCACAAGTTCTTGTTCTGGAACCAACTTCCCAAGTTCTTGGCAAAGAACCAATTGTTCCCTTTGCTATTTTGCTGGTGGTCATCTTAGTTATACCTATTATGTTTGAGCGGCTAAGATTACCAGGATTAGTGGGTTTGGTTTTTTCAGGGCTAGTACTTGGGCCTTCAGGCTGGCATTTATTTCAGTCTGACTCGCCGATGATTAACCTGCTCTCAGACATTGGGTTAATTTACTTGCTGTTTGTCGTAGGGCTAGAAGTTGATCTAAAACAGTTTCGCCAGCAAAAAAGTCGCGCCTTTGGGTTTGCTAGTTTGACTTTCACTCTACCCCTGGTGATGGGAACCTTAGTAGGGCTGATTTTAGGTTATAGCTGCAATACTTCAATCTTAATTGGCTCTTTATTCGCTTCCTATACCCTTTTGGCATATCCCGTAATCAGTCGTTTGGGAGTGGTCAACAATAAAGCTGTTACCGTCACCATTGGAGCTAAGATTTTTACAGACATTGGTGTGGTACTTATATTAGCCATTTGTGTAGCTGTTGCTGATGCTGGAGTATTCAGCTTTGCTAAACTTCTTACCTTGTCGGGTTGGGTAATAATTTACTCTGTTGCCGTTGTCACAGGTTTTGACTGGGCAGGCAAAGAATTTTTCAAGCGGTCTGGAGACGACGAAGGAAACAAGTTTTTGTTTGTGTTGCTTTCTGTGTTTTTGGCGGCTGTGGGCGCTCAATTGATTGGGATAGAAAGAATTGTTGGTGCTTTTTTAGCGGGTTTGGCGGTGAATGAAGCTGTAGGTGAAGGCCCAGTCAAAGAAAAGGTGGTATTTATTGGCAGTGTGCTATTTATTCCTATTTTCTTTGTTGACCTTGGCTTACTGATCGATCTACCCGCCTTTGTAAATAACCTGGACACGCTCAAGTTAACGCTGTTGATGATAATCGGTTTAATTGGCAGTAAATTGATTGCAGCTTTGTTTACAAAACTGGTTTACCGCTACAACTGGCAAGAAATGCTAACCATGTGGTCGCTATCACTTCCCCAGGTTGGTACAACGTTAGCAGCAACGTTAGTGGGATATCGGGCTGGGTTGCTGCCGCTAGAAGTATTACACAGCATCATTGTCTTAATGGTTGTCACTTCAACCTTGGGGCCGTTGATGACTAGTAGAATAGCTGTTGGTTTGAATTCCTCACCAGCCGAAGATCCAGCGCCACCCCTACCTGACCAAAACGCACCAGAGAAAGATAGTGCTTTTACTATAGTCGTACCTGTCTATAATCCTCATACTGAGCAGTATTTGATTGAAATGGCGGCGTTGTTAGCGCGTCAGTCTAAAAGTAAAATTATACCCCTGGCGATCGCTACTGCTGCTGCTCACATGGATGCACCGCAGTTAGAAGCGTCTATAGAAAGAAGTGAGCGGTTATTAACCAAAGCCACGGTACACAGTCGAGCATTGGGCGTAACCGCAGAACCAATGCTGCGGATTGATGATGCTTTTGCTCAAGGAATTAGCAGAGCCGCTCGTGAACAAAAGGCTAATTTAATTGTTATGGGTTGGGGTAAACGGACTGGGTTACGAGCGCGTATATTTGGAAATGTGATTGATGGTGTGCTTTGGGCATCCCATTGTCCAGTAGCGGTGACACGTCTAGTAGAATCACCGAAAAAAATTCAGCGCATCTTAGTACCAGTAGAAAATTTAACATCACCTACATTACAGCCTGTACAATTTGCTCAGATGCTGGCAGAGGCAAATCAGAGTCATATCACTGTGCTGAATGTGTGCGATCGCCGCACTAGTTCCAGCAAAATTGCTTGGAGGCGATCGCATCTCTCACTACTGATATCTAATTTAGCTTTGGCCAATGCCCCAGAAATTCAAATTATCGCTCATGAGAATGTTGCCCAAGCAATTTTGCAGGCAGCACGATTATATGATCTAGTCGTTTTACCTTGTATACGCAATCGTACCAGCCCTGGAGGGTTAGCCATTAGTGATGTCACAACTCAGTTAGCTAGGCAACTCACCTGCTCCATTGTCATGCTTGGAGAACCGCAACGCACTCAAACTACAAATGTAGTTATGTCTAACACTGTTACTAGCATTACATCTCCTGTATGATATGAAGCATAGTTCAGTCTACTCACGTGGACTTAGGCTGCATTGGTGTAGTCTGCTGGAGGCATCGCATTGACAAAAATCTTTGCAACAAATGAATCACCTATAGAGGAATACAGATGTCATTGGTGTCAACTTAACATAAAAGTCATGTCCTGCAAGGAACTTCAATTCCTTGCTAATAGAAAAAGTTATCAAGATATGACTAAGATATACTCAAAAATCAGCGTTGCTGAATTAAAGTATGAATCTGGATGTAGAGACGTAGCAGTGCTACGTCTCTACAAGGATTTTGGTATTATGCAAAATCATTCTCATACATGGAATCAACAACGCCCAAAAATCTTTAGTCTATTGAAGTAGACTAAGGCTTGTAGCCTGGAACTAAAGTTCAAGGCGGGTGAGTCAGCAAATAGTTAAGCTATTTCTCTTGCTTTTGTTGACAGGTATGTACAGATGTACGCCCCTATAAACGTATATATTCATAGCAGGAATTTATTGAAATAATATGAGTCTCTGCACTTAGATACAGGGTGAGATGTTGGTAAATTCGACAATTTGACTATTGCAAAAATATGCATAATGGTAAGACCTTGAAATGCAAAAAGGCCTACCTATTTCTGCATTCAAATAAAAATTCTAGTAACCGTAAAAACACTTTATATTGTTGAAGATTTGATGAACTTTAGGTGGAATACTGACAATTTTTGTAATTTTAATAGTTTAATTATTATTAAGTAAGCAAGTAAAAATTTAATAAGACTAGAACCATAGAAAAATACGTAAATTCAACAACACTTTTTGATTTGACTTTGTTCTTTTTCATTTTGTATTTTTGCCCCCAAGCTGGGTAATCTAAAAGTAAGTGCAATAGCTACTGAAAATATTTGCAAGTAACTGGGAAACTATGAGAATTTTGGTGACGGGCGGTGCTGGGTTTATTGGTTCCCATCTCATCGACCGACTAATGACTGATGGGCATGAATTAATATGCTTGGATAATTTTTACACTGGTCACAAACGGAACATCCTTAAATGGTTAGGCCATCCGTACTTTGAACTGATCCGCCACGATATTACCGAACCAATCCGGTTAGAAGTGGATCAAATTTATCATCTAGCTTGTCCTGCTTCACCAGTACATTACCAGTACAACCCAGTTAAAACCGTTAAAACTAACGTGATGGGAACACTCAATATGTTGGGGCTGGCTAAACGTGTGAAAGCTAGGTTTTTCTTGGCTTCAACAAGTGAAGTCTATGGTGATCCAGAAGTTCATCCCCAAACTGAAGAGTATCGGGGTAGCGTCAATCCCATTGGGATACGTTCATGCTACGACGAAGGTAAAAGAATTGCTGAGACTCTAGCATTTGATTACTATAGGCAAAATAAAGTTGATATTCGAGTTGTTCGGATATTTAACACCTACGGGCCGAGAATGTTAGAAAACGATGGCCGGGTAGTGAGCAACTTTATCGTTCAAGCCTTGCGGGGTAATCCTTTAACCGTATACGGTGATGGTTCGCAAACTCGTAGTTTCTGCTACGTTTCCGATTTAGTGGAAGGATTCATCCGCCTGATGAATAGCGACTACATTGGTCCAATGAACCTGGGTAATCCTGGCGAATATACGATTTTACAATTGGCACAAGCTGTACAAAATATGATTAACCCGGACGCGCAGATTAAATTCGAGGCACTACCTTCGGACGATCCCCGCCGTCGCCAGCCTGATATTACAAAGGCAAAAACTTGGTTAAATTGGGAACCGACTATTCCTCTGCAAGAGGGGTTAAAACTAACAATAGAAGATTTTCGCGATCGCATTCAAAGCGATGTCAATAATTCAACAACCTGAGTTACGCCTAGCGTGCTTAGTGGCTGAGTTTACTGCCAGTGTTTAAGTGTCATATTGATACTTCTTTTTGAAAACTAACCCCAAAAAAGTGAGGAGTTAAAAAATGCGTGTTTGCGTGATTGGTACTGGTTACGTTGGTTTAGTTACAGGTGCCTGCTTGGCTTATATTGGACATGATGTAATTTGCGTAGACAACAACGAAGAAAAAGTTAAGTTGATGAAGTCTGGGCAATCTCCAATTTTTGAGCCGGGACTTTCAGACATTATCCAGTCTGCCATTCAAACAGAGAAAATTCATTTTACTAGCGATCTCGCTGCTGGAGTTGCCCACGGAGAAGTTCTGTTTATTGCTGTAGGAACACCACCTTTACCGACTGGTGAAAGTGATACTCGTTATGTTGAAGCTGTAGCCCGTGGGATTGGAGAAAATCTCAACGGTGGTTATAAAGTCATCGTAAATAAATCTACAGTACCTATTGGCTCAGGTGACTGGGTGCGGATGCTTGTTCTAGATGGTGTTGCTGAACGGCAGAAAACATTAGTACCCGCAGGTGGGGTGCCGAGTGATGATAAATTACCTGAGGTTGTAGCCGAGTTTGATGTAGTAAGCAATCCAGAGTTTTTGCGCGAAGGTTCGGCAGTTTACGACACCTTCAACCCCGATCGCATTGTACTAGGAGGCAATAGTCAAAGAGCTGTAGCCTTAATGCGACAACTTTATGCCCCAATTGTGGAACGCAAGTACGCAGAAGATCAATCTTTACCTCCTGTGCCAATTCTGGCAACAGACCTAAGTTCAGCGGAGATGATTAAATACGCCGCTAATGCCTTTTTAGCCACTAAGATTAGTTTTATCAACGAAGTTGCTAATATTTGCGATCGCGTCGGTGCTGATGTTACCCAAGTAGCTAAAGGTATTGGTCTAGACTCCCGCATTGGTAACAAGTTTTTACAAGCTGGTATTGGTTGGGGTGGTTCTTGTTTTCCCAAAGATGTCTCCGCTCTGATTCACACTGCTGATGACTATGGTTATGAAGCCCAGCTAATGAAAGCTGCTGTCAGTGTCAACGAACGTCAGCGGTTGATTGCTTTAGAAAAACTCCAGCAAGTTCTGAAAATTCTCAAAGGCAAAACAATTGGACTACTCGGACTCACCTTCAAGCCCGATACCGACGACTTGCGCGACGCCCCAGCACTCATCCTAATTGAGCAGCTAAACCGACTAGGAGCCAAAGTCAAAGCCTACGACCCAATTATTTCCCAAACAGGTATGCGTCATGGGCTTTCTGGCGTGCTAGTAGAAACTGATGCCGAAAGACTAGCTGACGGCTGCGATGCTTTAGTGCTCGTCACTGAATGGAAGCAGTTCAGCACTCTCGACTATGCGAAAATGGCAAAATTGATGTATCACCCCGTTATCATCGACGGTCGTAACTTCCTCGACCCCGAAGCAATGATACGGGCTGGCTTCCAATATGTAGGAGTGGGAAGATAGAGAGTTAGGAGTTAGGAATAATTTCTAACTCCCTTCAAAATAAAGATTTAAACTACCGCCTAGAGTGAATCTAGGCGGTATTTAATTTGTTTAAAACTTCACGCAAAGCTGCTCAGAAAAACTTTAGCGTGAATTCGATAAACTTCTCCCAGCTTTGAACTAAAGTTCAAGTCTATTCCTCTCCAATGGGCAAGAGGGGTGATTTTGCCTAGTAAAACCTCTTAGTAGTCTTTTTTTAGGGCTAATTTAGATGGACACTATATGATTCGTCGAACTCCTAACTAGATTGTTTCTCTTAAGGCATAACGAATGGCGTTCGTTGGAAGCTGATGTTACTTTGTATTTTTACGTGATAATTTATTCTCAAGCGCTATTTGGAATACGCTCAATTTCAGCATATCCACTGAAAATAAGTTTTTGACCTTCAGTTTCTAATCGATTAAGCCGCATTTTCACTCCATCGAGGTCAAAACGATCCAAATCGACCATATTATCTAAAATTTCTACCAGCGCCACGCTCAAGGTTTGCGAGATTTCCCGTTGTGCTTCTGGCACTTGATCAAGTTGAATTTTTGGATCTTTGAAAGAAACTCGCCGCCGCCTTTCAATGCCTATAGCTAGGATCATGCTCAGGGGTACAAGTTCGCCATTATTTAAATCTGCTTTTGCTGCAAGCTGTAAGCGATTTTCTGGCAATAGCTTTACCTGAACTTCCGTAAAGGAAACTGGTTCACCGCCAGATAATTCTGTCAGTGATGGTACGGTGAGGTTAAGTAAACGCTTTTTCACCAGTTCCGCATTAAAGGCTTGGTTTATGCCTGCTTCTGATAAAATTACTTGAGCGATCGCTTGAGTAGGCTGCTTGAGACTAAGTTTGCCACTTAAAACCGAGCCGAAGTCAATGGCAACCGCATCAGTTTCAAAAGACATCTCCTCTACCGCGAAATCTCTCCGAATCACCAAGCCACGACCGCTCATTTTGAAGCTATCAATGCTGCCTTGCAACAGTTTGCTGGAGGGGTAGCAGCGCACAAAGACTTCTACTGACTCGCTTTGGGTAAACAGGTGGCGAATCGTTTGGCTGGCGACCGTGTTGAGCATCCGCTCTCCCCAATCTGTGCCTTTAGGATTTTGTAAACCAGTAAGTCCGCCGAACATGTGGTTTTTAGTCTCTAGAAGTTCTTTGTACTTTTGTAACAAACTGTGAAGAATACAGCAAGCGATCCCGTGATTAATTGTGCTGATGGATAGGCGTAGGATTGCTAATGTTTGACAACTAAGTGTGTCATATATTACCAGTGTGACTTATGCAGGGAGAACATCGCAGCATTTATGACAATAGCAATCATACGCTGAAGTTTTATGGGGTAAAGGGTTCAGGGTCAACACCTTATCCATAAACCCCAAGCTCGACTTTTTTCCAATCTGCGTAGGCGCAGGCCGTCGTAGACATCGCTTGCCCAACAAAATATATCGTTTAAGCATTCTGAATCAGCCTTTTTTAACACCATTCGTTTCAGACTATATGATGTTAAAAATAATAATTTCTCTACAATATTACATAATCTTTACCTAATCTTCTCACAATCCATAGAGAATCACATTACTGTGGCGTGGTATTTTGCATATAGTTACAATGCATCATTAGTACGTTAATACTACCTAAAGTATGGCCGAGTCTTCCGGAGTCAGCCTCAACTTTATGGTTTCTATACGTATCGCGAGGTCTTATGATACGCTCAAATACCACATTAGCAATATTAATCGTGCTAATTTCGATGCTTTTTTGGATTTATTTAAGGTATAAAACCAGAATAGTATCAAGATATTTACGCCCTCTGGCAATTTTCGTCATAGTTTCTCTGGTAACCGCTGGTGGAGGTATCGTATCCGCGCAAATAGCACCGAATCCAGCTCCCTTAAATAACATAACCAGTTTACCACCGGTTACACCTGGAGACCCTACTCCAGGGAAGCCACCACTCCTGACAGCAGTGGCTCAACCAAGTAATCTCGGAGAATTTGTTGACGACCAAAAAGCCCTACTCAAGTTAGGAAAAGCCCTATTCTGGGATATGCAGCTTGGTAGTGATGGCATTCAGTCCTGTGCTAGTTGTCACTTTCATGCAGGAGCTGATAACAGATCAAAGAATCAAATCAGTCCTGGTGTTTTGGCATCATTGAAAGATAGAACTTTCCAAGTAGGTGGTGGTGCAAACTATCAACTCACGGCGGCAGATTTTCCATTTCACAAACTGGCAGATCCTAATAATCGAAACAGTAGAGTTATTTATGACACTAACGATGTCGCCTCATCCCAAGGTGTGTTTAATAGTGTTCTTAATAAAGTTGTTCCGGGTCAAGCAGTGGATTCGACTACATCTAAGCCAGATCCAGACGGCTTTCAAGTCAATGGAATTAATGTACGTCGAGTTGCGCCGCGTAATACCCCAACGGTAATTAATGCAATCTTCAACAAACTCCAGTTTTGGGATGGTCGCGCCAAGGAAACCTTTAATGGAGTGAATCCAAAAGGAGCTACAGACCTTAGTGCTAGAGTTTACAAAGCTACAAAACCAAAGCAACTAACTGCTGTTTCCGTTTCGCTCAACAATTCCTCTTTAGCTTCCCTAGTAACCGGACCACTACTGAGTCCATTTGAGACATCTGCTGATGGTCGTACCTTACCTCAAGTCGGCGCTAAGTTTCTGAGAAAAAAAGGTCAGAAGATCAAAAGCCTCAGACCCTTAGGTAAACAACTTGTACATAAGCAAGACAGTGTTTTAGGATCTGACAGTCGATTTCCTCGGCCCGGTCTGAAAATCGCATCTTATGATCAGCTGATTCGGAAAGCTTTTAAGAAGGAATGGTGGAAGTCAAAGTCAATCATTCAAGTTGACAGTAATGGAACACCAACAATCCTCCCCAAAAATGATAATGGAAATGAGAGTGAGGAAGGACAGACTTTACCTGCAAATCAGTTTTCGCTTAGAGATTGGAACTTCTCCTTATTCTCTGGGTTAGCAGTGCAAAAGTATATGTCTACTCTTGTGTCTGACAAGACACCTTTTGATAAATTTCAAGCGGGAAATATCAATGCTCTCACCGCTCAGGAAAAAAGCGGTCTGACTGTATTTGTCAATAATGGGGCTAATGGTGGCGGTAGTTGTAACTTCTGCCATACGATTCCAGAATTCACCACCGCTTCGGTGAGAAGAACCGCAGGAGTAGCTTCAACTGATTCAACTGATCCGCTCATTAATAATCCAACTAACGGCTTCTTCCCTAACTACGGTATCAGACCTGCCTCAGATGACCCAGGAGCCGGAAATTCTACCAAATCACTGTTCAAAGCACCTGCACTCCGTAACATCGGCTTGACAGCTCCATATATGCATAACGGTGGGATGGCAACCCTGGAGCAAGTAGTAGACTTTTACAATCGTGGTGGAGGTGACGACGGCGGCCCTGGTGCACCACCGTTGAACTTAAGCAATGCTAAAAAAGCTGATTTGGTCGCTTTCTTAAAAAACGGGCTTACCGATCAGCGGGTCCTCCTTGAACAAGCACCCTTTGACCATCCGCAATTGTTCATCCCCAATGGACATCCCGGCAATCAACGTTCAGTGACTTCCAGTGGGAATACTAATGGAACTCCTACTGCGACAGATCAGCTAGTGGAAATACCTGCGGTTGGTCGTAATGGTGTCCCTACTCCCAAGCCAAATTTCTTAGGACTTTGAACTTGAAACCATCAAGATTACTTGAAACTATAAGTATCACTGTCAAACAAGTTATTTTGGAGTAAACATAGAAGCAGCGATCGCACTTATTTAAAAGGTAAGTAAAATAAGTGCGATCGCTGGCTTAAAAATTGTATTCCTAACCCCAATTTTTAACTAAAGTTGTGCTTTTTTAACAACCTGTGAAGAATACAGCAAGCTATACCATGATTGATTGTGTTGATAGATAGGCATGGCATGGCTGATGATTATAAGGTAACTGTATTACATGTTACTTGTGAGTTAGTAGTGGGAATAATTGAACTAGGTTATCAGTAAAATTCTCACTATTACTAAGTATGATACAGCTAAACATTCTAGAGCTTGCCAAGCAGGGTGATACAAATGCGATTAACACTCTAATAAGTCAGTGGTTAAATTTACCCAGAATTACGCCAAAAACTAGTTTCAAACAAAACTGTCTACAGATAATGCTGGAATCATTTGAAGTTCCAGTACAACAGTTAGTAGTCCCGCTTATTTCTGATGGATTAATTAATTTAGGTATTCAATCTTTTAATAATGTCAAAATATACGGTAGAGTAACAGGCGAGGATTTTCCAGATTGGCAACAAGAGTTTGAGTTAAAAGTACAGCTAATTACACCTTCATCGATAGCTCAAGCAAAAGTTGATATTGTATCCTCCAATGCCATTACAACAACAGATGGTCAATCATCACTACAAAAACCATCTTTTTTAGGATCATTTTTTGGAGCAGTGTCAGGAACAGCAGGAGCAGTAGGGAGTGCTGCTGTTCAAGTTGGACAAGCTGTTGCAGGGGCGGCTGTAGGTATTGGTGGTGCAGTTGGGGGTGCAGCTTTACAAGCAACGCAAATAGTAGGACAGGCACTAGCAATTGTTGGCAATAATCCTCAATTGCAAATAGCAATAAAATCTCTAAATCAAGATTGGTTAAATCCTTTAATTCAACAGGTTGATTTAGTTAAAGCCGAGGCTGCCGTTAGAAAGCTACAGCAAGAACATCCAAATGAAGAACCAGCACAAATTGCCCATCATCTTATGCTGGAAAAAGCTGTTTTAGCAGGAGGAACAGGGCTTGCTAGTAGTTTTGCACCAGGACAAGCGGCTGCAATGTTTATGGTGGATTGGGCTGCTACATCTGCATTATCAGTGGAGTTAGTTTATCAAATTGCTGCTGCCTATGGAATGAATTTAAATGATTCCGAGCGCAGAGGAGAGGCAGTAGCAATTTTTGGTTTAGGGCTGGGTGGAAAAACAGCAATCAAAGCAGGTTTGGGTTTACTACGAAATCTACCAGTAGCGGGAGCCGTCATTGGTGCTAGTTCAAATGCAGTAATGATATACGCATTAGGTTATGCGGCTTGTCAGTTTTATGAAGCAAAGCAGAATCCATTAACTTTAGAGGCAACATTAGTAGATGCTCAGGTAGAGAGCGAAAAATTTATTGAAGCTGCTATTTCCCAAGAAAAGATTATGGATCAGATTTTGGTTCATATTGTCTTAGCAGGTAATCCAGATAAATCTTGGGAAGATATTTTACCAGAATTACAAGCTGCCAATCTTAGCCCTGCCTCAATCGATGCGATTGCTTCTCATATCAAATCTCCACCATCTTTAGAAACTTTACTTGAGCAAATTAATAGCGATTTTGCCGTACCTTTACTAGCGCAATGTCAAAAAGTTGCTCATCTAGATGGGGTAATTACACCAGCAGAAGCTAAGGTTATAGATTCTATTAACAAAAAGTTAAAGTGTGATTGGGCTGCAATCAAATAACCTGAATATTGGTGTTAAGATTTTTTACCCAAGGCGAAGGCGATCGCAATCTCCACATAAAAGTGCGATCGCCTCTTTGCTAATAATCATGAGGCTACCTGGTAAATTGCAGGACGATATGGCTCAGGAATTAGTTTTCCCTCCTTTTTCGCAGCATCTAACCATGCTTCTTTTGCTTTCAAAACTTCATGAAGTGCTTCTTCTTCAGTTAAACCAAATGCTGAACAGTATTTCAGATCAGGAATATCAGCAATATAGCCATCATCTTCTTCACTGTAGAAGATATTAATGTGATAGTGCTTCATCCTTCATCCTCCAAAGTAAGTGCATATTTTTCAATCAAGGCATCGCACCCTTTCCTACCTCGTCAACAATTTCCGCCGCAGATTATCTAACGCTGCATTCGCGCTGACATGACGAATTAGAGCGCGTCCTCGCACTGTACCAAACTGATACTCAAAACTTGTCACTTCATCCTTTGGCCCAGCTAAACCAATGTAAACTAAACCCACCGGCTTTGTATCTGTCCCTCCAGTTGGGCCAGCAATACCAGTAATACTCAATCCCCAAGTTGTTGCAAGGCGAGTTTTTACCCCAACAGCCATTTGCTCTGCAACGATCGCACTTACCGCCCCAAATTTATCTAAATCTTCCTGGTTAACCCCCAGCAGCCCAACCTTCACGGAATTATCATAAGAAATTACTCCACCCCAAAAGTAATCAGAACTCCCAGTAATCTCAGTCAACATTTGCCCTAAACCACCACCAGTACAAGATTCTGCCACCGAAAGCGTTTCTTTCGATGCCCGCAATAACTGGCCAACCACGGAAGCAAGAGTATCATTATTAACGCCGTAAAAATCTAGTCCGGCAATTTCTTTAAGTTGTTTTTCAATGGGCGCAATTAGGTCTTCTGCGGCTACTTCTGAAGTGGCTTTAGCACAGACTCGCAATCTTACTTCCCCCTTACCTGCATAAGGGGCTACTGTGGGATTTGGCAACTTCAAATAGGAAGAAACTTTTTCCGCTAAAGCAGATTCACCAATACCCCAAAACTTTAAACTCCGGCTGTAAATAATTTCTTTACCCCAACCTTGATTTTTGAGAAATGGCACAGCTGTTTCTTCCCACATCAGGTGCATTTCACTGGGAACACCGGGAAAGGTAAAAATCGTGATTTCAGGACGGGGTTGCCAAATAATACCGGGTGCTGTTCCGCTGGGGTTGGGAAGAATATCTGCACCTTGGGGAATCAAAGCTTGCTTGCGGTTGCTTGGTGACATAACCCGACCACGTTGGGCGAATTTCTGGGTTATGTCTTCGATAATTTTTGGGTGTTCTACCAACGGGACTTTAAAAAAATCGGCGATCGTTTCGCAGGTGAGGTCATCTGGTGTTGGGCCGAGTCCACCAGTAAAAATGAGAATTTGCGCTCTGGAAATAGCAATTTCTATAACTTGCTTCAACCGTTCTGGATTATCCCCAACCACTGTTTGATAGTAGTGGGGAATTCCTAGCTGCGCTAATTGTTGCGCCAAAAATTGAGCGTTGCCGTTGAGGATATCTCCTAGCAGCAGTTCAGTACCAACACAAATAATTTCTGCACTCATTGGATTGGGGAAGGGGAGTAGGGAGTGGGGAGTGGGGGCAGGGGGAGCAGGGGGAGCAGGGGAGCAGGGGAAGCAGGGGGAGCAGGGGAGCAGGGGAAGCAGGGGAGCAGGGGAGCAGGGGAGCAGGGGAGCCGAGGAGAAGTTGCAGTAAGTTTTTCAGTTT